>MHXE01000001.1 GCA_001824375.1 Parcubacteria group bacterium RIFCSPHIGHO2_02_FULL_40_12
TCAAGAGCGACTTTTATCCTCTCAAATCCTTTCTACACTGGATTATTTCGCTATGCAGGCGAAATCTACGAGGGCAAGCACGAGCCAATCATCGCAAAAAAACTTTTTGATAAAGTCCAAGAGGTATTGAAGCAGAGAGGAAGGCCGCGACATAAATCTAAAATAGAGCCGCAAGTATTTTGCGGATTATTGCGTTGCGGCACTTGCGGCATGATGATAACTGGCGAATACAGGGTGAAGACCCAGAAAAATGGCACGCAACATTTCTATACTTATTATCACTGCACCAAGAAACGCAAAAACTTTAAGTGCCCCGAACCCTGTATTCGCCAAGAGGAACTGGACAAGCAAATTTCCTCTCTGCTTCAAAAAGTTTCTTTGCGACCAGATTGGGCGGAAAAACTAAACGCAAGATTGGAAAAAGATAAATCAAAGTCCGCCCAATCCGTTTCTGCTTTTGTTCAAGCAAACCAAGAGAAAATCAAAGTCATTACCGCCAAACTTCAGCGACTTCTTGATGGCTATTTAGAACAAGACATAGACCGCGATATTTACCTAACTGAAAAAGCAAAACTCCTTTCCGAAAAGAAGTCGCTGGAAGAGCAAATGACTAATCTTGAACAAAAGCAGAATGGTTGGCTCGAACCGATGCGAGAATGGATAAAAGTCGCTTCAACTCTTGATAAAACCGCAAGGGATAGCAACCTTTTCAATAAAAAGGTTGCTGCTGAACAAGTGTTCGGCTCGAACCTCGTCTTGGCGGGCGGGCAAGCGGGCTTCAGGACTTCAGAAAGCGGCGCAGTTGCGCCGCAAAACCAATGGGCGGCACTTTGTGCCGCCCACCAATTCGTTGGTCAAAAATCGGAAAGTCTAATTCTGGAGCGGGATACGAGGATCGAACTCGTGTAACTTGCTTGGGAAGCAAGAGCATTACCACTATGCTAATCCCGCGACCAAATGATTCTAAACCATTCCCTCACCTTTGATAAGAACGGATTTTTATTTTGTTTTTCCTGATTCGTCTCATTTTGCTCATCTTCTTTTCTATATATGAATACTACCTCTTCCCCTTCTTTCTTAAGATTTAATCTCAAGCGAGCTTGTTTCTCCAAATAGCTTTCGGTATTCAAATATTCTAATAATCCTTTTTGTCGCTCTTCTTCCTTCTTTAAATTATCAATCTGGCTATTAATATCGCCAAGCTGTTTTTCAATTTCAACTTTTTGCAGGAATCCTTTAAGCACTAACCAAGACAAAAATCCGACGGCCATTATTAAAACCAAAGTAAAAATTAGTTGACGATTAAACCTCACTTAATGTATTATATGGCAGAATCAATGTTTTTTGCTAATAAAAAACTATTAAGAATTCTGACTATCATTATTGCAATTATGGTGGCTTTCAGTATGATCGCCTTCTATAGTCTTCTTTTATTCTAATCTAACACAAATCAGTATGCCAAAAGGAAAACAGATCCAATCGGTAAAAGGTATGCATGATATTCTTCCGGACCAGTGGCCTTCCCGAGATTTTATTTTCAAGAAAGCCAAAACAATTTTAGAAGATTACGACTTCGAAAGAATTGAAACACCGGTCCTAGAAGAGACTGAACTTTTTGAAAGAGCTGTTGGCGAAGGCACAGATATCGTTGAAAAAGAAATGTATTCTTTTAAAACCAAGGGCGGCGACAATGTCACCATGCGGCCTGAAGGAACCGCGCCGATTGTCCGGGCCTATATCGAGCACGGAATGAGATCTCTGCCTCAGCCGGTCAAATTATACTATCTTGAACCGATGTTCCGACACGAACAGCCCCAAGCCGGCCGAACTAGAGAACACTGGCAAATCGGCACAGAAGTTATTGGAGAAGCTGGTTTTTCGGCTGATGCCGAACTCATTTTTATTCTTTGGAAAATTTTTGAAGAACTGGATTTAAAAAATCACATAACCCTGCAAATAAACAGTGTCGGCGATTCAAACTGTCGGCCAGACTACAAAAAAGCCCTAAAAGATTATTACAAAAACAAATTTAAAAAAATATGTTCGGCATGTAAAACGAGATGTAAGAAAAATGTTTTGATGATGCTTGATTGTAAACAACCAGAATGTCGCGAAATAGCCCTGAAAGCGCCCCAAATTTTCGATTTTCTGGATGATGAATGCAAAACTCACTTCAAGAATATTCTTGAATTTTTAGAAGAAGCAAAAGTTCCTTACATGGTAAATCCATTTTTAATGAGGAGTTTTGGCTATTCAACCAGAACAATTTTCGAGATCTGGCCAGATGAAGAAGAAAATCAACAGGCTCTGGCCGGAGGTGAAAGATACGATAAATTAGTGGAAACACTCGGTGGCCAAAAAACGGAAGCCGCTGGTTGGGGCATCGGCATTGGAAGAGTTGTAGAATTTTTGAAAAAGAAAGAAATTAAAATCCCTAAAGCAAAAACGGAACCAAAAATATTTTTGGCCCAGCTCGGCGAGTTAGCCAAAAAAAGAAGCTTGATTATGTTTGAACATTTCCGCAAAGCCGGCATTCCTTTAAAAGCATCTTTTAGCCGAGACAGCATTAAATCCCAGTTAAGGATAGCCAATAAGCTTGGCGTCAGATTTACTTTGATTTTGGGTCAGCGGGAAGCGCTTGATGGAAGCATTATTCTGCGAGACATGGAATCATCGGTTCAGGAAACTATCCCGCTTGAAGGAATAGTTGACACAGTTAAAAAAAGGTTAAAAGAAAAATTATGATCTCAGATGTTTTCTGTAAAATTATCAAAGGAGAACTAAAATCTGACGCCGTTTACAAAGACGATGATTTTCTGGTAATTAAAGATATAAATCCCCAGGCTCCGGTTCATCTTCTGATAATTCCGGTCAAACATCATTTTTCGCTTGAAGATTTTATGGAGGAAGGGAATCTAGAACTGCTTGGCAAAGCGCTTATCATAGCCCACAAAGTCGCTCACCAAGTCGGTATTGCCGAAAAGGGATATCGTTTGATAATGAATGAAGGCGAGTATGGAGGAAAGCTGGTTCCGCATCTCCATTTTCATTTATTGGGAGGAAAAAGACTGGGACCAAAAATTGTGAAATAAAAAATATGGCGGAAGTTTATCGAAAACCAAGGGAAACAATACCGTCTCTAATCAGGCGATTTTCTCGTTCGGTTCAAGCCGGCAAAATTTTAGAAAAAGCAAAAGGCAAATTACATCGGCAGAAAAAACCTTCCGAAAGGCAAATTAAGCAAAGAGCTATAATGAGAGAAGCTTTAAAGGAACTCCGAAGAAGACTTGAAAAACAAGGGAAATATACCGACGATCTCTTCCATCGGGAAAAGAAAAAAATCAAAGAAAAGTTCGGGTTTTAGCAAATTGAATTTTGCTAAAACGGGTATTTTAGGCAAGCGTATCGGCTTGCCGTAAAAATGCCCAGGCGTTTGCCCATAAAGGCAAACATATACTCGCAAAGCGAGTATATTTAATACACCGCATAAAATTTGATATTGCGAGCACAAGCTTTCTATTGTATCTTTTGAATAAGTGATGCTTCTTAAAGAAAAACTTCAACAGGATTTAAATTCGGCCCTGAAAAATCGTGAGAATTTAAAACGCATTGTTTTAGGTTCCCTGCTCTCCGCCATCCATAACAAAGAAATAGAAAAAAGAACCGTTGAAACAAAGAAAATGCCAAGCGCCAACGTTGAAGAATTGGAAAAAGCCTCGAAAATGGCCGACGAAGAAATAATTAAAGTCATCAAGTCTGAAATAAAAAAAAGAAAACAGGCGATTGAGCTTTACGAAAAAGGCGAACGGAAAGAACTGGCTCAAAAAGAAAAAGATGAAATAGAAATTTTGCTTAACTACGCGCCGGAACTGAAACAATAAAATGAAAAAAAACATTGTTGCCGGAATAGACATCGGCAACTCGGCAGTCAAGACAATCATTGCTGAATTTAAGGAAGGCTCAGCAAGGCCCCAGATTTTAGGCACCGGCTTAAGCTCATCTAACGGCTTAAGGCGCGGAGTAGTTATTGATATGACCGAAGCGGTTGAAGACTTAAAAAGATCAGTTGCTCAAGCAGAAAATTCTGCCGGAATCAGAATCAAAAAAGCTTATGCCTCAATTTCCGGCCCTCATATCAGAAGCCAGGTATCCCGCGGGGTAATTGCTGTATCGCGGGCCGACAACGAAATATCGGAAAACGACATCCAAAGAGTTTTAGAGGCGGCTTCGACCATAAGCTTGCCGCCGAACCGCGAAATAATCCACCGAATCCCAAAAAAATTCATTGTTGACGGCCAGGAGTTTTTCAAAAATCCGGTGGGAATGACCGGAATCCGTTTGGAGGCGGATGTAATAATAGTTGATGCTCTAACACCATATCTAAAAAGCTTGGCCAAAGTAATAAACGAAAATGAAATCGAGGTAACTGAATTTATCTATTCCCCTCTCGCTTCGGCTAAAGCCGTTTTAAATAAAAAAACTAGAGAACATGGCGCGGCTTCTTTGGATTTTGGCGGAGGCCTTTGCCATTTAGCTGTTTTTGACGAAGGCGAGCTCATCCATACCGCTTCTTTGCCGCTTGGCTCAAAAAACATAACTAATGACTTGGCTATTGCCATAAAGACATCTTTGGATAATGCCGAAATGGTAAAACTTGAATATGGCTTTGTGGGGGATACTTCGGGCGGTAAAAAAGAGAATATCGATTTATCTAAAATAACCGATGAAGAAATGATTATTCCGAAAAAAATTATAGGCGAAGTTATAAACGACCGGACTACAGAAATAGTTGATATGGTCTCCGGCGAACTTAAAAAAATAAATCGCCTTAATTTACTGCCGGGCGGCATCTTGCTTTGCGGCGGCGGAGCAAAGCTTACCGGTTTTACGGAATACATCAAAGAAAAACTAAAACTACCGGCCAAAAAATTTTCTTCTTACGATTTTGAAGGCGTAGTCAATAAAATCGACGACCCGACTTTCGCCTGCGCCGCTGGACTGGTGCTTTGGGGATTTGAAAAAGAATTCAGCCAAAAAGAAAAAGGAATTTTTGAAAATTTCGGTTCGCATAAGACTTTCAAAAAACTCAAAGACTGGTTTAGGATATTTTTGCCCTAAATCAAACTCATTTCCAAAGTATTGACTCCCATCTCCCCCTATGATAAGTAGTATCCAATTAAGTTTTCGGATTTAAACCGTTTAACTAATCAGCTAATCAACTAAAATGGCTCAAATTAAACCTCCATTTGAAACTTTCGCCAGAATAAAAGTTGTCGGAGTCGGCGGAAGTGGCGGAAAAGCAATCCAGAGAATGATGACCGAAAAAATTCACGGGGTTGAATTCATCGGGATAAATACCGATGCCCAAGATCTCCATGCTTCCAATGCCCCGATAAAAATCCACATCGGCAAAAATTTAACCAAAGGCCTGGGCGCCGGGATGAATCCTGAAGTCGGCCGCCAAGCCGCCGAAGAAACTCGGGACGAAATCCAAGATGCAATTAAGGGCTCGGATATGGTTTTCATAACTTTCGGTTTGGGAGGCGGAACTGGTACCGGAGCCGGCCCGATTATCGCTGAAGTGGCAAAAAATGCCGGCATTCTTACTGTCGGCGTTGTTACTAAGCCTTTTTCTTTTGAAGGAGCCCAAAGAGCAAGACTGGCTGAAGAAGGTTGGAATAAACTAAAAGACAGAGTTGACGCCTTGATCAGTATCCCAAATGACAGACTGCTTTCAATAATTGAACGTAAGACCGGCTTAATTGACGCTTTTAAAATAGTTGACGATGTTTTGCGCCAAGGCGTTCAAGGAATCTCTGATTTGATTACTGTGCCGGGAGTGGTAAATGTTGATTTCGCCGATGTTCAAGCCATTATGCAAAATGCCGGTTCTGCTTTAATGGGAATCGGCCGGGCCACCGGCGAAGATCGAGCCGTCGAAGCAGCCAAAGCCGCCATTAACTCTCCCCTGCTTGAAGTTTCGATTGATGGAGCCAAAGGAGTTTTATTTAATGTTACCGGCGGACCGGATCTCACAATGTCTGAAATCAATGACGCCGCAAAAATAATTACTGAATCGATTGATCCAGAAGCAAGAGTAATTTTCGGCGCCACCCAAGACAACAACCTCAAAAAAGGCGAGATAAAAGTAACTGTCATTGCCACAGGGTTTTCAAGCGAGTCCCAATTTGGCAAAAAAGTTTCAAGTTTCGGGATATTCAACAAAGAAACCAATGGAGAACCAAGAGAACAAAGAGAACAAAACAAAAAAAAATTTATTGATGATCTGGAAAAAGAAGAAGACCAATACGATATCCCCGCGTTTATAAGGAAGAAGATGAAATGAAAGCCTGAATCGGCAATACCCAATTTCTTCTAGTGAGCCTCTTCTTGGAAATGGCTCGCTACTTTGCTCGAGTTGCCGATAAGTAGGGTGTGTCCACCCATTCTCGCGGTCGCCAACCGTGGGCTTTTTTGTTTTTTGTAAAACTGATTTAATTGAAGCGAGAGTTTGGTATAGAATATGATCATTATCTTTACCGGCAACGGAAAAGGGAAAACAACTGCTTCACTTGGACAAGCGGTGCGAAGTTTAGGTGAAGGGAAAAAAGCAATAATGATCCAATTTGTAAAAGGCCCTTGGAAATCTGGAGAAGATTTTTTCTTCAAACAAAATCCAAAATTCGAAATAATAAAAGGCGGAAAGGGCTTTGTCGGCATCATGAACGACCGGCTGCCCTTCTCAATTCACAAAAAAACAGCCCAAGCGACTCTAAAAACAGCCGAGAAAAAGATTTTAAGCAAAAAATATGACCTAATAATTCTTGATGAGATTAATGTTGCGGTCGGATTAAAATTAATCTCTGAGAAAAATGTTCTAAAAGTCCTTAAGAAACTCCCACAAGGCATCGATATCATCTTAACCGGACGCAATGCTCCAAAAAAGTTCATTGATCTTGCTGATATAGCTACAGAAATGAAGGAAATCAAGTATAAATTCAGACAAGCTAAACAAGGGGTAGAATATTAAAAATATCCACATTGACCGATATCGCGCATTAATCATAAAATTAGGCATGGCCTTTCGCTGGACTCCTAAATTTACTCAAGGCGATCCCTTTGACCAAATCAACTGGGTCAAACGGGACGCGAAAATCAGTTCTTCCGACGGAAGGGTTGTTTTTGAACAAAAAAATGTTGAAGTTCCGGAATTTTGGTCCCAGACCGCGACTGATATTGTCGTCTCAAAATATTTTTCCGGAAAAAAGAATTCTTCTGAAAGAGAAAGTTCAGTGAAACAATTGATGAACCGCGTTGCAAAAACTATTTCAGGCTGGGGCATAAAAAATAGTTATTTTGAAAACGAAGAAAGCGCGAAAAATTTTGAAAATGATCTAAAATGGCTCTTGGTTAATCAATATGCTTCGTTCAACAGCCCGGTTTGGTTCAATGTCGGAATAATAGACCACCCTCAATGCTCGGCTTGCTTCATCCTTTCGGTTGAAGACGATATGGATTCAATCCTGTATGACTGGTATGCGGTTGAAGGAAAGATTTTCAAGCTCGGCTCAGGCACAGGAATAAATATTTCAAATCTCCGTTCTTCAAAAGAATCTTTATCCAAAGGCGGAGTCGCTTCGGGCCCGGTTTCTTTCATGCAGGGAGCGGACGGCGTGGCGAATTCAATCAAATCAGGCGGCCGGACACGGCGCGCCGCAAAAATGGTAGTGCTGAATGCCGACCATCCAGACATAAAAGATTTTATCTACTGCAAACGCCTTATGGAAGATATGTCCCAAGTCTTGGCTCAAACCGGAAAATACGATACTTCAATCGAGGGCAAATTATTCTCAATCTACACTACCCTGCCTTTCCAGAACGCAAACAATTCTGTCCGGGTGACTGACGAATTTATGGAAAAAGTTTTGAATGACGAAATGTGGGATTTGAAAGCAGTTGCAACTGACGAGAGCTTGGAAAGAGTAAAGGCCCGTGAAATTTTAGAGTGGTGCGCAGATGCCGCTTGGCACAGCGCAGACCCGGGAATGCAATATGACACTGTTATCAATAAATGGCACACCTGCCCGAATTCAGGCCGGATAAACGCTTCTAACCCTTGTAGTGAATATATGCATCTTGATAATTCAGCCTGCAATCTGGCTTCTTTAAACCTTTTAAGATACCTGAAGGATGATGGCAATTTTGATACAGAACTTTTCAAAAAAGCGGTTGATGTAATGATTTTAGCCCAGGATATTTTAGTAGATAATTCTTCTTACCCGACCGAGAAAATAACTAAAAACGCCAGAAACTTCAGGCAATTAGGCCTTGGCTTTGCTAATCTAGGCTCTCTCTTAATGGCTCAGGGATTTCCTTATGACTCGAATGAAGGCCGGGCGATGGCTGGTGCTATCTCGGCTTTATATAACGGCGAGGCTTATAAATTTTCGGCTGAAATTGCAGCTCATATTGGACCTTTTAATGGTTACCAAATAAATAAAGAACCGATGCTCAATGTTATCAAAATGCATCGTGATGAGGCCTATAAAATTTCTGAAGATTTAATTCAACAAAAAGAGCTTCTTAATGAAGCAAAAAATGTCTGGGATAAAGCTTTGCTTCAAGGTCAGGAATTCGGATACCGCAATTCTCAGGTAAGCGTCATTGCTCCGACTGGCACAATTGCTTTTATGATGGACTGCGATACTACCGGGATTGAACCTGCAATCGCCTTGATATCTTATAAAAAACTTGTTGGCGGCGGAGTTTTAAAATTAGTAAACAATCAAGTGCCCCGAGCTTTGAAAAAACTTAATTATACTGAAAATGAAATAAAAGAAATAATTGACTACATCGATAAAAATGAAACTATTGAAGGGGCGCCTCATGTAAAAAATGAACATCTTGCAGTTTTTGACTGTTCTTTTAAAGCAGTAAGAGGAACAAGGACAATAAACTATATGGGCCACCTTAAAATGATGGGCGCGGTTCAACCATTTGTTTCAGGTGCAATTTCAAAAACTATTAACTTCCCCAAAGAAGCAACCAGAGAAGACTTTTTTAACGCTTTTGTTAAAGCCTGGAAACTGGGGATTAAGGCAGTAGCATTTTATAGAGATGGTTCAAAAACTATTCAGCCATTAAATACGGAAAAAGAAGAAAAGAAAGTTATAGCGACAAAATTAGTCCGCCGCTACTTGCCCAGCGAAAGGCCCGCGATTCACCACAAATTCTCGATTGCCGGCCACGAGGGCTATATAAATGTCGGCATGTATCCGGAAGATTACAAAGTAGGCGAAACTTTTATTAATATGGCCAAAGAAGGCTCAACCATTTCCGGTTTAATGGACACAATTGCGGTTCTGACATCGATTTCCCTTCAATATGGCATTCCCCTTAAGATATTGGTCAAGAAGATGAAGGATATGCGTTTTGAGCCAATGGGAATGACTGGCAATAAAGACATACCTTTTACAAGCTCAATCGTTGACTATGTCTTTAAATATCTGGGTATGAAGTTTCTGACTGATGAAGAAAAAGTAGAAATTTTTGGAACCGTTACCACGGCAAATAGCGGAGCTTTCCAGAACGGTAACGGCGCTCCGAAAATTGAATTAAAACCGACCCCGCCAAGTTTAGGCGGACCAAACGGACTTGAAACCATAATGGCTAAATTTACGGAAGCTCAAGAAAAAGAAGAACAAGAAAAAATCCAGCCTTCTTTGACTTTATCTGAAACCGAGAATTCTCTCTGCGCCCGCTGCGGCTACATAATGTACCGCGCCGGGACCTGTTTGCTCTGTAAGAACTGCGGCGAAGTCACCGGCGTCTGCTCGTAAAGATTATTTCTTGAGTATCTCTAAATAAACTTCCTGAGGAATCTCAACTCTGCCGCTGCCGGTTTCTTTGAGCCGCTCCTTGCCGCGTTTTTGCTTTTCCAAAAGCTTCTTCTTTCTCGTCACATCACCCCCGTACAAATAGCCGGTAACGTCTTTTCTCCGGGCCTTAATCGTTTCCCGGGCAATAATCTTTCCGCCAATCGCCGCTTGCAAAGCCAGACTAAAAAGTTGAGGCGGCATAATATCTTTTAATTTTTCAACTACTCTCTTTCCTTCCTGATAAGAGCTCTCTCGGGGCACAATCCGCGAAAATGGTTCAACAGCTTCGCCGCCGATTAAAATATCCATCTTAACCAAATCAGATTTCTGAAAATCGGTGAATTTATAATTCATTGAGGCAAAGCCGGAGCTGACACTTTTCAGCTTGTCGTAAAAATCAATAATTATTTCAGCCAAAGGCACGCGGTATTTCAAAATAATCGCAGTAGAAGTCAGATAATTTGTTTCAAGATATTGAGCCCGATAATCAGGCATCAATTTCATTATTTGCCCGAGATACTGGCTTGGAGCCAAAATTTCAATCTCTACCATTGGCTCTAAAATTATATCTATTTGACTCAAGTCAGGAAGTTTTGAAGCAGACCGGATTATAATTTCCCTACCCTCTCTATTTCTAACCTTATACTCAACCGACGGAGAAGTAATGATTAAATCCAAGCCAAAGTCTCTTTTAAGACGCTCTGAAACGATCTCGGCATGAAGCATTCCCAAAAAACCGCAGCGAAAACCAGGACCTAACGCATCCGAATGCTCCGGCTCAAAACGCAACGAAGAATCCTGAAGCTTTAACTTTTCCAAAGATTCTTTAAAATAACCGAAGTTATCGGCGTTTCTGGGATACAGCGAAGCGAAAACAAAAGGATTCGGCTCTTCATAACCCGCTAAAGCAGCAGCTTCAACCCCAGCCAAAACAACGGTATCCCCTACCCTCACTTGAGAAATATCTTTTAAGCCAGTAGCGATATAGCCGATCTCGCCGTCGTTCAAGCTTTCTGATTTTTCCAAATCGGGCTTAAAATAGCCGACCTCAATAACTTCGGCGGCAGCTTTCTGAACAGCAAATTTAATTTTATCTCCGGCTTTAACTTTACCGTTAAAAATCCTGACATAAGCGATTATCCCTTTATAGATGTCAAACTTTGAATCAAAAATAAGAGCCTGCAGAGATTCGCCTTTCTGGCTTGGAGAAGGGACTTTTTCTATTACAGCTTTTAAAATATCTTCAATCCCTGTTCCAATCTTAGCTGAAATTTTAAAAATTTCTTCTTTTTCCGCGCCGGTTAGATTAATTATTTCCTCTTCCACTTTCTCTATCTGGGCATTTGGCAAATCAATCTTGTTTATCACCGGAATTATTTTTAAATTCTGCTTCAAGGCAAAGTTATAGTTTGAAAGGGTCTGGGCCTGAATGCCTTTAGTCGCATCAACCAAAAGAATCGCCCCTTCAACTGCAGCCAAGGACCGCGAAACTTCGTAATAAAAATCAACATGCCCGGGCGTGTCAATCAAATTCAAAATATAGTCTTGACCTCCCAGTTTATACTTCATTCTTACCGGCTGGAGTTTTATCGTAATGCCTCGCTCCCTTTCAAGAGGATGCATATCCAAAAACTGCTCCTGCATTTTTCTTTTTTCAATTGTTCCGGTCAATTCCAAAAACCGGTCCGCTAATGTGGACTTGCCAGAGTCTATATGCGCAATAATACAGAAGTTTCGGACGTTCACTCCAAAACAATATTCTTATCCGAATAGAGGCTTTCGTCAAATAAACTTTTATTATTAAAAGTCAGTTTAAAATCGCTTTTCAGGCCCGGCTGTTTCTGGACATAAATTCTTTTTTGAGTTGAGGTCTTGTATTTTATTCTGACAGTCTTAGTCTGTCCGGATTCAACAATCATCCAAAAAGCAATGATTTTTTTACCGCCTTCACTGAAAATCTCTACGCCTCCGGTTTTCTGGATTTTCGATTCATATCTTTCCAAATCAGGATCAGAAATAAAACCATTTTGTCTGTAATCCAACAAAGGGCTGAATTCAAATGAATCATTCCCGCTTATCTCAATCAATTCCGCATCGTCAGGCAAAAGAACTCTGACATAGTCATTGTTTTTCTTATTGTGAAAACCAAGCTCACCGCCTTTATGCGATCTCCTGATTTCCAAATTATGCAAACTATCTTCAGAATTACCTATATTCAAAGAAACAAAATTATCAATCACCGCATCTGTTTTTGAACCCATAATATTGGCGTGACTGACCATAAGATAATCTGCATTTGGCAAATCCTTTATTTCCCCGGCAAAACCGTTTAACAAGGCAAAATCCTGCAAACGGCTGTCAGTAAAGTAAGCTAAAATATCTTTGTTTTCGATTCCTGAAACAAAAACATTAAATACTTTCATCCATTCTTCTTGATTTAATGCCGACAGCCTCTCAAGTAATTTAGGGGCAAATTCAACCAAAACCTGCTTAGGCCTATTCTCGCCCTTAGTTCTTTGGTATTCCACTTCTTTCTGGACTTCGGCTATAAAGTTATCAGAATTCAGGGTTATCCCGAATTCAACCATTTCAATCGGCCCGGTTATTTTTAAAATTTCCGGAACTAAGTCAACATTAACCGCCGCAACTCCGTCAACCAAGATTTTAGTGTCTTTGTAATAAAACTCGGCAATCTTTTTGGCTGAAGCTTGAAAATCAATAAACCAATTGGCGTCTCGCATCCCCCAGTTAGCCGTAACTTTCTGAAGCGGCTGAGGTGGAATTATTTTATCCTTCATCTGGCCGTCAGGATTATAAATGTCATCGACAAAAAATTCTTTCATTACTCCCTTGTCAAATTCAATCAAGGCATAAGAACCGGGAAAACCGCCAGTCGGCCTTAATTCAGAAGTATTCTGGAATAAAAGAACATATTTTTGATTAGTTGACTGGCCAAGCATCGTCATCAACGCATCAGAGTAATTAATTGCCTTTTCTATAAAACCATTAAACTCCGGCAATCTTATTTTAAACTCATCAAATTTTTCTTTTTCAGATTCAGGGATAAGAACGCTGTCAGAACCTGCGATAAGGCTGGCGGCTTGATTTAAATTCCTGGATGCTTGGATTGTATTTAACCTAAATCCTCTTAAAACTTCTAAAATATTCGTTTGGCTTCCTGACTGAATAATTGATATAAGATTTACTTCTGAAATTTTCTTAAGCGCATCGGCCAAATCCAAACCGGCTCGTGAAATCAATTTCCCTGCCTCGACTAAATTTGAAGTATCGGAAATGCCGCCAAGAGTGACTCTATCCAAAACTTTGAAAATGGCGCTGGCGTTTTTAAGATCTTCGTGCATCAATTCAAAATTTTTGGCGGCTAAGGTAAATGTGCTGGCCGCTTCAAAAAATTTGAATTCGGAAATATTATTTTGGACATCATTTAAATTTATATAAGCCTGATTGCTTCTTTGAAGGATATTATTTTTTAAAATTGAAGTTTTAACCGATAAAAAAGTCAAAACAAAAGTGACGGCAAGGCAAAATGTAAAAAGAAGAATAGATCTTGAAGTTTTTTCTTTTCCAACAGCTTCGCTGTCGAGGATTCTTGATGCCGAAGACATCGGTCTAGCCGTATCAGCCAATGTCTTGAAATTACCCAAGGTCACTTCTAATTCTCTTGCCGCCGGAGAAAGGTCTAAAACTGGCGATCTTTTTTTACTCTCCGACAAATTAACTTCAGAACCCCACCCCTCACTTGAGCGCAAGTAAGGGGCCCAAGACAAGTAAGGCGGCGGTGAAATTAATTTTGCTTCTTTATTAGTTTTTTGAATTGGAGTTGGAGCGGAATAGCTGGAAAATATTTTAGAAAATTCGTTTCTGAATTTTTCCAAATTTTCTCCGTCTTCAGAACTAAAATCAAATGCATCCTCTTTTAAACTTAAGATGGAAGAAAGCTTAGGGCGGATTACTCTTGAAGAACTGACTAATTTCCCGCCAAACGATTCAATTTCTTTATTGAAATCGATATTCTCCGAAAGAGTTGATTCTAACTCTAATAACGCTTCCTTCACATTGAGTAAAGAATTTCTCTTAGTTGAAATAGCGTCAAATATATCAGAATGAGATTTTTCTTGAGGAATGATTTTATTTTTTTCCTTTAAGCCATTTAAGTTAACTATTGATTTAAGACTATTTATCCAATCAAAATTAACCCTTTTAATTGCCGGGTCAACTGGCCTAACATCAAAAAGAGCAAAAGTGATGTTTTGCTTGGGCACTAAACATAGTATATGGAATTGTTAATAAAAACGAAATGGCTCCTATCTTTTTAATAGGAGCCTTTATGGTTGCCAGATGGATCACTGAATAACCGCTGAAGCGCTGAATCAACAATCTTCGGTAAGAAAAACCCAATTAGAGAAATCAGGGTTACTGCAGTTATGGCAACATTGACCGATAATCCGCCGGCCTTAAGCGACAAAAAGGCTGCTAGACTGCAACATAACCACAGCACTACCCCGACCTTCCTTTGTCCAAAATATGCAACTGAATTTATGGATACCAGCCATGCCCAGCCGAATGTCATGACCAAAAGCAGAACTGAAAAGAACGAAAAAATGAACATCTGCCCACCTCCTTTATTGAAAATACAACTATTTATAAACTATATCAATTATATTATAAATTTTTGGATTTTATCTTTAAAAATTTCTTTATCAAACTTTTTTACGCTTTCTTTTATTTTTTTTGAATCGAATTCTTTGTGATTAAAACTATTTATTGCACCGAATAAAGAACCTGCTGTTTGTTCATCAAAAAATAATCCCGTTTCTCCTTCTTCAACTGTCTCCGGTGCTCCGCCGCCTCGATAAGCAATCACTGGACGGCCCGAAGCCATTGCTTCAAGGAGCGCAATGCCGAAATCCTCTTCCTGGGGGAATATCAACGCCTTGCAGCCGGCATAGTATTTTGGCAGTTCGCTTTCTGAAACCCGGCCAAGAAATTTTACATTATTCACTTTTAACTTTTGGCTTTTAGCTTTTAGCTTTTTAAGTTCCGGCCCGTCGCCGATGATTAGTAATTTTTCATCCGGCAATTTGCTGAATGCCTCAATCGCAATATCAAAACGCTTATACGGCACCATCCGGCCAACCATCAAAAAATACTCTTTGGGCTTTTTTGAAACATAAAATTTCACCGTCTCAAGAGGCGGATAAATCACTTTTGATTCGCGGCCATAATATTTTTTAATCCTTTGCCGGACATTTTCAGAATCGGCAATGAAGTAATTAGGCCTCTGGGCAGCCTGGTAATCCCAGATTCTCAAATAAGCCAGAAGAAGTTGGGAGAAGGGCTTTAAGGGCAGTCCGGCGTCATGCCAAAGATAACGGGTCGGAGTCAGGCAATAGCAGATATGCTTCGTGGCTGGTTTGGTAATTATCCCTTTGCCGAATGAATGCGAAACGGAAATAACCAAGTCAAAATCGGATAAATCGAACTGCTCAATCGCCAAAGGCATCAGCCAAATTAAACTCCGAAAAAACTTTTTGGCGCCCGGGATTTTCTGTAAAAAAGAAGTGCGAATTTTTCTGCCTTTGAAAACTCCGCCAGTCGCTTTTTCGTCATAGACCAAAGTATAAACCGGCGCCGACGGAAACATCTCGCAAAGCGCCGCCAAAACCCTCTCCCCACCGCCTAATTGAGTCAGATAATCATGGACTAAGGCGATTTTCATATAATTTTATCTTCTAAAACTCTATTCCTTAATTTATAAGTATTACCCCATTTCATCAATCCCAGATAAGAATTAAGAGTTTCCATAGTTTGTGATTTTCGTAACTGCCTCAACATTCTTCTCTTAGTAGTAGTCCTCAAAACTCTATAATAATGGAAATTAATCCAGCCCAGAAAATCAACGCCCGAAGCCAGAGTTTTAATGAAAATCTTGTCTGGGTGGATTTTTAATTTTAATCTCTCGGATAAAAACTTCTTAATCGGCTCAATCTGATTTTCCAGCCAATTCTTATCATCCGATAAAATCACAAAATCATCAGCATATCTGATGTAACATCTGACTCTTAACTTATGGTTCCGGCTTACTTTGCAACCAAATGAACAAAAACGATTTAACGCTTTATGAGTTCCTTTATCATTCCGACAGGAGAAAGAATCACTGATAAATGTTCTATCAAAGAAAGGATACAAGATTCTGTAAATGGCGTGGTGTAATAACCTGTCTTTGACACTGGCTTTATGGATGTTTCTGGGTTTGGGGTCGTTTATCTTAAAAGCCTTGTAGCCGCCATGGTTATATTGGAATTCCTGAACATCTTTTTTCTTCCTTTTGCCTCTCAAATAATTTTTGAAAAAGAAAACGGGTCGGTTGAAAACTCCAACCGACCCGCAGGATCCAAGGACCAAAAGTCCAAGAATCCAGGTGCCTATACTTGCGAGACGACCCGGCGGCCCTGACCCCACCCATTCGGACCCGCCACCGAGCGAGCGAACACGAACCAGCCGCCGCTGCCGACGAACCAGAACGCGCGCACGGCCCAGACCCCATTTCTACCGTTAAGGTAGAAAATGAACCACTCCGAGCTCTCGCGGTTTTCCGAGAGAAACGCGCAGAGCTGGGATACGGAAATCTCGGCCTTGTCGCCGAGCTCAGCCAGGATGGAAGCATCAAGCGATACTTCCTCGAGCTTGCGGACGGCAAGCTCGATCTCCTTGGTCGCTGGCAAGTCCAGACCATAGAACTCGGCCTGAAAGATATCGTTAGCCCACACCACCCCGGCCTCCTCGAAGTATTCCTCGGAGGTGGTCACGGCTGGCTGGGCGGATACGCGCACCGTGCGAAGGAAAGTGAGAATTGACTTTACCACCTCCGATGCCTGCCGACTGGTCATGACCATAACTCGTCTCCTTTTCTGACTTGTCCCTTTCGGACATGTCCGCTAAATGACTACCTTCATGATAGCCATAGCCAGAAAACACCTTCTTATTAAGTGCCTTTTGGCTATGGCTATATCTCGCAAATACATTATAAAAGTACCTATTTAAGCCGTTTCCAGCTTATAATCACATTAAATATCATTTTTTCGCTATTGTCAATATACCGGCTATGCCGGTATATGTTTGCCTTTCTGGGCAAACGCCTACAGCGATTCCGCAACGAGCCGCAAGCGGCTCGGAGAAACCTTCGACGAGCGGGCATTTTTACGGTTAGCCGGTGCGCTACAAGGTACTCTCACCCTTCTGGCCGGTCTTTGAATACCTTCAAAAGCGTCTTAGCTAAAATTTTGAAATCAAGCAATAGGGACTGACGCTCTAAATATTCTCGTTCGAAATTCATTTCTTCTTCAAAAGTCAGATGGGGATTGTATAACCGCGGCAGACAAGTGATTCCGGCTTTAGCCGCCACAACTTCAGGATACTGACTTATATATAAATTAACTTCTTCTGGTTCATGCGGCCGCGGCCCAACCAAACTTATATCTCCTTTTAAAACATTTATTAGAGACGGCAGTTCATCTAAAAAGTATCTTCTCAAAAATCGGCCGACTCGGGTGATCCGTGGGTCATTTTTCATTTTAAAAAATGGAGTGTCTTGTCGGTTATTGAAGACTGCTAATTGGCCTTTTTGCAAATGAGCATCTTTAACCATTGAACGGAATTTAATGAAGTCGAATCCTTTGCCTCGGCTGACACGTTTCAATTTCACGAAAACAGAACCCTTGGAATCAAGTTTGATTAAAACGCCCATTATCAAAAAAAGGGGACTTAGAATAACTAAACCTAAAAAGGATAAAACTATGTCTAAAAACCGCTTGACTTTTAATTTCATTTTGATACAATATATATGTTCTTTGGTAAATCGGGCAGTCGCTCTTTGCTAACATTTTAGCAGAGGGAGGAAAGTCCGAACACCTACTTTGTTCACAAAGTTAAAAAGGTAGCGGGTAACGCCCGTCGCGAGTAATCGTAGAGGTGCGAACAGAGATGTCTTTGAACGAAAGTTCAAAGAAAGCAAACCCAAAGATTTGATTCTATCAAATTGAGCTTAGCTCGGTACAATGGGTTAAAAGTATCGGAGTGAAACAGCTAAATCCTTACCCAGGTGCAAGGCTGTGTCCTTCGGAGCTTTACGCGAAGGAGGAAATGCCGCTTGAGGCCAATGACAACATTGGTCCCAGATAAATGACTGCACAAATACAGAATTCGGCTTACAGATTTACCAAGGAACAACAAAAAAACCGATGTCTACCGGTTTTTTTGTTTATAAATCCAATTTTGACAACTCTTTATCTAAAGCCTGATTAACCAACCTGTCCGCTCCCCGATTATCCTCTCGGGGAATATACTTAAAACCAACGCTTTTAAAATCCTGCTTCAAATTCCAAACTTCAAGGAAAAGTTCCTGTAGCCTCTTTTCTTTTATTTTATATTCCCCATTCAATTGATTAGCCAAAAGTTCACTGTCTAAATGAACCTCAATTTCAGCTTCTGATTTTGATTTTTCCTTGCCGATTAACTGCTTTAACTTTTTCAAAGCAAAAATTACGGCTTGATACTCGGCTTCGTTATTGGTCGCCTCGCCGATATATTCGCCGTATTTTTTAATTTCTGCTGGCCCCTTTATGACAACGCCGATCCCTGCCGGACCAGGATTCCCTCTTGAACCGCCGTCAATATAGATTGTATATTTCAAATTATTCATTTTTTATGAACTTCCATGGAAACGAATGACCGGCTGGAAAAGAAAAAGAAGCCGCACCCTTATGGCCACCGCCGCCATATTTTTTAGCAATTTCAGAAACATTAATTTTGCCATTTGACCTCAAAGAAACAAAAACTATGTCCTTCTTTTGCCTCCAAATAATAGCAAAAGGGAAAGATTGATAAAGTTTATAACCTAATTCGCTTTTAATAAAATCTGGAGCATTGACCGCATAAACTTTATAACCTTCGAATTCGACTAAAATAGCAGTCTGAGCTAATTCATCTGTTATCTTCTTATCGTATCTGGAAATTACCTCTCCTTTTAAAAGATACTCTTTTAATTTAGCAGGATCTTCAATTTCTAAAGCTACTTTATTAAATAATTCAAAACTAAAATCATAAAGATTAAGTGCTGAAATAAAATTTCCTGTTTCTGGATATTTGAATTTCCAAATATCTATATCTTCTATAAAAAGTAAAAGTTTAGGAATGGGTTTTTCCGAATGAAAGTATTTCCAAGTCAAAACTGAACCAGAATGATTATTATCAAAAGAGTAATCTTGCGTCATTTTGGTAATTTCTTCTGCTGAAATATGGTGATCAATCGAAGTCAATCTTTTATTAATTTTTAAAAGTTTCTCGGTAATTTCTTTAGGCAAAGTTAAATCAAGGGTATAAATTTCCTTGTCTGAAAAATTATCTGGATAAACACCACCATGACTAACTGGAATATAGATAGCCTTATCTCCAAACTTTTTCCAAGCCGCCCAAGCCGCACCAAAACCATCCCCACACTCTCCGTGATAAAGAATGACAATATCTTTGATAGTTTTATTCTCCATAATATCCTAATGCTTCTAAGCCGTGCAGTTTATTTTCTGCTAAAAACTCCAACATCGCCCCGCCGCCCGTAGAAACATAACTGAATTTGCCAAATAGGCCCAGTTTTTCAATCAAAGCCAAGGTATCGCCGCCGCCGACAACCGAAAACGCTTTTGATCTGATTATTGAATCCAAAAGCATTTTCGTACCGACAGCAAAAACATCAATTTCAACTAAGCCCAGTGGCCCATTAAAAATTATGATTTTAGAATCCCTTATTATCTCTGAAAATTGCTTGATTGTTTCCGGACCGACGTCCAGAATATACTGATCATTTTTCAGGTTTTGAAGCTGTGTAATTTCCGGAGTTGATTCACCGGTTTTGTCGTCCGAAACAGCTATATCTTCAGGAAGTAAAATTTTCGGGTCATCCCAATCAGTTTCCTTAAGTGCTTCTGTCACTTCCGAATCTTCAATCAATGAACGACCGATATCCAGCCCTTTAAATTTAAAAATAGTATTAGCTAACGCCCCGCCGATTAAAATATGATCTGCCTTATTTAAAAAGTTTTTTATTACAGGGATCTTAGTCGAAATCTTTGCTCCGCCTAAAATTATTGTTTTTCCGCTAGCCGGTTCGTTAAGAACTTTTTCAAGATTTTTAATCTCCTTATTCATCAAAAAACCGACATACGGCGGTAAAAACTTTGTTATCGCCGAAACTGAAGTATGATTACGGTGCGAGACTGAAAAAGCGTCATCAACATATAAATCAAAATTTTTTGACAAATTCAAAGCAAAGTTATCGTCATTTTTTTCTTCGCCTTCATATTTCCTGATATTTTCAAAAAGAGTCAGTGGAGAATTAAGCGCTGGATTCAATACATCATCTTCAAAACCAAGTTCATATCCTAGAATTTTTCCGATGTCCGAAACTATATTTTTAAAGCTATTTTCTATATGACTGATTAAAGCAACTCTTGCTCCAGCCGAAATCAGATAATCTATTGTTTCTTTGTGAGCTTTAATCCTATAAATTTCTTTTAACCCCCCGCCTTCAACGGGCACATTAAAATCGACTCTCAAAAAAACTTTTTTGCCATTCAAATTTTCTTTTCCGACTTCACTTAGAAACTTCATTTAATAAATTAATAAATTCTTCTTTACTCACGCTTGCTCCGCCAACCAAAACACCGCTGATTTCAGGCAAAGATATAAAATCCTTGACATTTTTAGAATCCACGCTGCCTCCGTAAAGAACTTTAATATTTACTATGCTTTTTATAAAATTAACTGATTCGAGCGCTGTTTCAGGGGTGTCTGGTTCTGCCCCAGGATTAGTGCTTATCGCCCAGACCGGCTCATAAGCAATAAGGCATTTCTTTATTTGCTCGCCCGAAAGCCCGTCAAAAGTTGAATCTATCTGACCTTTTAAAAAACCTCTGAAACTTTCATCCCGCACTTTTTCGCCAATGCAGACAATCGGCGTAAAATTATGAACCAAGGCAAGTTTTAGTTTTTTATTTACTATTTCATCTGATTCTCCCAATCTCCAGCGTCGCTCCGAATGGCCAATAATCACGTATTTAACGCCAAGCTGTCTAAGCATTTCTCCGGATACCTCGCCAGTTTGTCCGGGCTCGTCGCTAAAAGCGATGTCTTGAGCGCCAAGGATGGCGCCGGATTTAATTTTCGAGAGTTCTTCCAAATAAACGAACGGCGGACAGACTATAGCATTAGTACTTACCCGAAACAATTCTTCGGCTTCTTTTAAAGTTGATGGATTCATTTTCCAATTTGCAACAATGATTTTATTCATAATTTCAGCTTCTGCGCTTTAAATGGCTGTAAATATACCAGATAATCCCAATCGCGACGCCTCCTATTATAACAAAGTCAAATTTGCGGAAGTAGGGCGATAAAATATCCCAATTTTCTCCGGCCTTAAAGCCGATTAAAGCAAGGATAAAATTCCAGGGAAGAGAACCAAGAACGGTATATGAAACAAACTTTGAAAAATTCATTCTGGTTACTCCGGCTGGGATTGAAATAAAAGTCCTGGCTATCGGCAAAATCCGGCCGATAAAAACAATCTTACTGCCGTATTTTGAAAATATATCATCGGCGAAATCCAATTCATGGCTTGAAATCAAAATATACTTTCCATACTTTTCTAAAATCCACCGCCCGCCTTTTAAAGAAATAAGGTAAAGGAAAATTGATCCGACTGTATTGGCGATGGTTGCCACCGCTACTACCAACCAAAAACTGAACCTGCCCTGCTCGGCTAAAAAACCTGAAAAAGGAATAATCACTTCAGACGGAATAGGAATAGCGGCGCTCTCGAGGGCCGATAAAATAAAAATGCCAAAGTATCCGCTTTGGTTAATTATACTCAAAGCCCACCTGCTTACACTCTCTACTAATTCAAACATTGGCTTTTCTTAATTCTTCGGCGGCCATATCCGGATCAACTACATTTATGTCTATCCCGGTGCCAAGCTCAAAACCGGCCGAGATTGAAAGCTTTGGCAGAATTTCAATGTGCCAGCTGTAAAACTCGTGAATTTTTTCAGAAGAAGAAGTTTCAACCGGCGCCGTATGAATGAAAAAATTGTAAGGCGGATCATTTAAAGCTTTTTTGATTTTTTTCAGACTGACTAAAAGAACATCGGCTAAATCGCCATCTAATCCATCAGGCATTCTTTCAAAATGGGCATGACTTTCCTTGGAAAATATTCTTACTTCGTAAGGCTTTTTGGAAACAAAAGGACAAAAAGCTATAAAGTTGTCATTTTCATAAATAATCCTTTTTTTCTGTTCTCTTTCCCAGTCAATTATCAAATCATAAACCCTTTTTTTATTGTCCTGATAAAATTTAAGAGAGCCGTAGAAGCTTTTTGAGACATCCGGCGGAAGAATGGGAGTGGAAATAATTTGTGAGTGAGGATGATAAATACTGGCTCCGGCTTCCCGCCCTGAATTATGGAAAATCATAACATAATCAATGCACCCGCCAGATGACGCTATCTCCTGATACCTTCGCTTGTAAACCCTGACTGCTTCAGTCCCCTGTTCTCCGGTAAAATCAGAAAAATTAATATCATGGTCTTTAAAAATTATGACGTCATGCACACCAACGGCGTCGAAAATATTAAAGGGGCCGGTTTTCCAGTCCGGACCGCAAACACCCTGCTTCACTGCCGGATATTTATTTTTAATGACCATGGCTTGCCACTCTTTTTCATTCGGATAACCCCAAACAATCTCCTGGCCCGATTTTACAGGATCTTCAAAAGGACAATTTTCTTTCGATTTATAAACTGAATTTTCTTCTTCTTTTTTCCCGTTAGGCCTTTTCGCCCTTGCGGTAGAAAATAAAACCCAATCACTGGAAATAAGATCTTGGCGAAATTCATTCAATAATTTATCCATATTTATTTATTAGCTTTCCTTTCACTTGTTATTATAAACTCCTCTCAAAAAATTTATTTTTATCCTTAGAACCTCCAATAAAGTTTGGGGGTAATCCCTTAATTTTACTTTTGATTCCGGGTCATTAATCCAGTGAATCGGAACTTCTTTTATCTTATATTTTAATTTTCTTGCAATAGCCAAAGCCTCGTCATCAAAAGTCCAACCAGATTCTATCACTTTTGAAAAAATATCTTCAGCCGCTTTTTTAGTAAACATTTTAAAACCTCTCCTGGAATCCCAAATTCCAGGCAAAAGCCATAACTGAATCCAAAGGTTGCCAAATTTTCCAAACCAGCGTTTATAGAATTTCTCCGAATTGGCTAAAGTTGCCCCTTTAACTGCAATTGAAGCAATCACAACGCCATAGCCTTGATTAAAGTACGGCCAGAATTTATCCAAATGATTTATAGCTGTCGAATTATCGGCGTCAGTAAAAAGCCGATAGTCGCCTTTCGCGCTAAGCACCCCCTGCCTAACCACATAGCCTTTACCATTGTTCTTTTTATTGTCTGTCAATCTGAACTCTTTGTTTTCGGAAGTAAATTTATTAACTACTTCAACCGTATTGTCTTTTGAACCATCCGAAACAATCAAAACTTCCCAGTCGTAGGACTGTTTGGATAAATAATCTCTTATTGAAATAAGAGTGCTGGTTATTCTTTTAGCTTCGTTGTAAGCAGGAATTATGACTGAAAGTCGCATAAAAAATTTAATCGCATATTACCAGTTTTATTCGGTTAATACCAGAGAGCCATTTTTGGTTATCGCCACCGTATGTTCAAAATGGGCTGACAAAGAATTATCTTTTGTTTTCCAAGCCAAAGTGTTTTTGTCTTCAATCACTTCGTAAGAACCGGCGGATAGCATCGGCTCAATGGCAATAACCATTCCTTCTTTCAGCACCGGTCCCTTGCCTGGTTTCCCGAAATTAGGCACTTCCGGCTCCTCGTGCAATTCTTTACCGATGCCATGCCCGACCAAATCGCGAATCACCGAAAATCCGTTTTTTTCGGCATATTTTTGAATAGCTGAACCGATATCACCCACGGTATTCCCGACTTTTGCCATTTTGATTCCTTTATTCAAAGATTCTCTAGTGACTTTTATTAATTTCTCTTTCACTTCTGGTTCTTGATTATTCTCTATTGGTTTCACTAAAACAGTCTCTGCTGAATCAACATTTAAGCCTTTATACCTTATTCCAAAATCAAGACTTACCAAATCACCGCCTGCTATTTTTCTTTTTGAAGGAAGGCAATGGACAATTTCTTCGTTTATTGAAACGCACAAAGCAGACGGATAATCATGATAACCCAAAAAAGCCGGCTCTGCTCCGGCTTCTTCTGTTATTTTGCGGGCCAGTTCTTCCAAACTCCAAATCGTGATTCCTACTTTGGCTGCTGACGATAATTTTTTTAGAATCTCCGCTAAAATCTTTCCGCCCTCTTTCATAATTTTGATTTCTTCTTTGGTTTTGATGATAATCATAAACTTGCTTTGATGTCTCGAAAAACATTTTCAATCGGCTGTTCCCCATTAACTTCCTTCATCTTATATCCGCTTTTCTTGAAATAATCAATCACTGGTTGAGTGTCGCGGAGGTAAACCCGATACCGCTCCTTTATAATCTCCGGTTTATCTAATTCCCTGGTGATTATCTCCGAACCGTCTTCCGGACAAACTTTTATATTGGCAAACTCGGGAAAATTAGGGATCGGATGGCGGTTTTTGACGCAAATTCTTCTGGCACTGTTTCTTTTAACCGATTCTTCTTCGCTCAATTTTATTTCCACGGCCCCAATATTTTCCTTGCTGTAAATTTCAGATAAGTAAGTAAGATTTTGTTTCGTTTCTTCAAGGGTTCTGGCTGAACCGGAAAAAACAAAACCACTCGCCCGATTTTTTAAATTTTCAACTTCTTCCCTAAACCATTTAGCTACAAGTTCTGGATGGACTAATTCCCCGGCAATCCAATGTTCTTTTTGGTGAGCGATTTCTTTATCAGACAGGTCAGCTTCCTTGAATTTTTTCTCAATGACTTTTGAAATCTCAAAATGATAAAAACCGAGCTCCTTGGCTAAAAGTTCGGCTTGAGTTCCTTTCCCTGACCCCGGCGGCCCGATAAGAAAAATAGCTTTAGATTGCATATTTTATATATTTTTCCACTCCTCAATGTTAATACCCGCTTGCCTTAATATTTCAGAAATTAAATCTTTTGAAATATCGCTATGGTGAGGATTGGGGATACGAATCTTTAATCTTTCTTTAACCATGAATAAATGACGGCCTCCTGAATAGGGGCCGTCAAATCCTAATCTTTTGAATTTTTGGACAAATTTTCTCCAAGAAATATTTTTAGGCATGCCGGGCCATAGAACGCCTGTCAAATTTCATTTCAAAACCAGGCACCCTTTCGCCTTCCTTTATTTTTAGTAAAATCCATCCTTCTAAAACTTCTTGAAGCTCTTTTCGGCAGTCCTCTAAATTTTTGGCATTGGCCCAAACACCCTTTATTCCGGGAATTTCTGCAAAATAGGTTCCATCTCTAAGAAGTTTATATTTCGCTTTTTTCAAATTTTTATTTATAAAATCAGTCAACATAAAAACATTATAGAGTATCTCCAAACTTATTTCAATAGCGCGCTCCTTCCCCGACCCCGGCGGCCCGATGAGAAAAATTGCTTTAGGCATTAAATAAACAATAACAGAACAATTTATATAAAAAAGTCGCCGGCATCTCGCGATGAGACGCCGACGGCAGGATCACTCCGACAGTTCTGGCGGCGGCCGATAGCCCAGAAACATCTGCCGCTCGGCAATTCTTCGCAAAGATACCGGCCATTTCCTAGGACGACTACCCGACTCATAAATTGATACGCCTCGCCGCTTTCCCTCGGGCTTCGCCGGACACAATTCTGATTGGGGACGGAATCTAGATAAAGAAAGGGCATATGCCCGAGCTTTAATATTCATACATCGAGAGTTGGCTCTCCACTTGCTTCATCACATCCAACGCCACTGAAACAACGATAAGCAAAGAAGTGCCGCCCAAAGTGATGGCGGAAATCCCTGTGAATCCTTGGACGATGGACGGTAAAATCGCAATCAAGCCGAGAAAGACCGCTCCGACAAGGGTTATCCGGTTTAACAAATGACTTAAGAATTGAGACGTGCTCGGACCTGGTCTAATGCCGGGAATATACCCGCCTTGTTTCTGGATATTTTCCGAAATTGATTTAGGATCAAAAGTAATCGCAGTATAAAAATAAGTGAAGCCGACGACTAAAACAAAGTATAAAAATCCGTAAATCAATTGATTGGTCAAAAAACGGTTGAACACTTCGGCTAAATTAGAAAGAAAAACGATCTTTGAACCGACAAAAAAGTTAGCGATCATCCCCGGAAAAAGCAAAATAGACAAAGCAAAGATTATGGGAATCACGCCTGCCTGATTGACCCGCAAAGGCAAATAAGTCGAAACGCCGCCATACATTTTGAATCCGCGCACCCTCTTGGCATAGTTTATCGGAATCTGCCGCTGGGCTTCGGTAATATAAACTACCCCGCTGATTATGATTACCGCTAAAATAATATAACCGACATAAGTAAAGAGTTGGCTTGGATCATAACCGAAATAAAGCTGTCTGATTGCCTGCGGGCCTGAAGCAACAATGCCGGCGAAAATCAAAAGAGAAATTCCATTACCTAAGTTCTTTTCCGAAATCAATTCCCCCAGCCACATCACAAATACTGTACCGGCGCTCACTACAATCAAGGAAACCAACCATTGATTCAGGGATAAAGTGCCGATAATGCCCTGCCTAGAAAGTATAGTTAAAAAACCAAAACCCTGAAGCAAGGCCAAAGGAACAGTAAGGATGCGAGAATACTGGTTGAATTTCTGCCTGCCGGCCTCGCCTTCATGTTTATACATTTCCTCAAGCTGGGGGAAAATCATCGTCAAAAGCTGCATGATGATCGAAGCGGTGATATACGGGCCGACCCCCAGCATTATGATGGAAAGGGTTTCAAGACCGCCGCCGGTAAATAAGCTTATCAATCCGAAAAGCTGGTTTTGGGCAAAAAACTGGGCTAACCGGCTTGAATCAATCCCTGGGACAGGAATCGCGGCCATCACCCGGAAAATAACCAAAAGCCCCAAGATAAAAAACACTCTCTTTCTTAAGTCCGGTATTTTGAAAATTTTCAAAATTTTATCCATTAATTTTTTGTTTCACCGCTTTTGACATTAAAACATCCTTAAATATCAGTTTTTTCTTTAATTCGCCTTTGCCTAAAATCTTAACGCCATGCTTTGTTTTTTTAACTAATCTCTTTTCCATCAAACTTTTTGGGGAAACAATTTCTCCTTCAGAAAATCTTTTATTCAAATCCATTAAATTAACAATGTCGGGCTTTGGACGGCGAAACTGAAAACCACGGGTTTTTGCATCAACTTTTTTTGAAGCGCCTCTGGCTTTATGAAATTTTTTCCAAAGCGGCGTATCGCCCCCTCTGAATCCAGGTTTAATCCCGGCGCCGGCTCTTGATTTCTGGCCTTTCAACCCTTTGCCGGAATATGTTCCGCGTTTTCCTCCGCGGCCAACCCGCTTTATATTTTTTCTTTTAGTTGTCGGTTTAATTTCGTGAAGTTGCATATCATCTTACACTTTTAAGTTTTTTTAAAGCTTCCAATGTTGCTCTGGCGATATTTATTTTATTATTTGTTCTCGAAATGATTTTGCCGCTGATATCTTCAATGCCCACCAATTTGGCAATTACTCGCATTGCTCCTCCTGCCCGGACTCCGCTTCCTTTAGAGGCCGGTTTCATAAAAACGACGGCGCTGTTAACCTTTGCCTCAACCTGATGAGGGATAGTTCCTTCTTTGAAAAATACGCTAATCAAATTTTTCTTGGCCTGCTTAAAAGCCTTGTCAACCGACTGAGCAACGTCTTTCCCCTTGCCGATTCCAAAACCAACTTTTCCAATCCTGTTTCCAATAACTATGGCCGCCCTAAAAGTGAATCTTTTACCGCCTTTGGTAACTCTGGTGACTCTGGCGATATCCAGAACTTTTTGTTCGTATTCCTGAAAC
Organism: Parcubacteria group bacterium RIFCSPHIGHO2_02_FULL_40_12; assembly: GCA_001824375.1. Lineage (GTDB taxonomy): Bacteria > Patescibacteriota > Minisyncoccia > 2-02-FULL-40-12 > 2-02-FULL-40-12 > 2-02-FULL-40-12. Next base: position 28,000 of record MHXE01000001.1, read on the forward strand.
TCTCTTCCATCCAACCGAGCAATGATTTCTTTCTCTAATTTGATTTCTTCCAAAACCGGTTCTTTGGGTATATTTAAAATCGGAGTCTCTGCAACACCCGGTTTAATATCGCTATTTTGATTAATAACTTTATCCATAAATTATGTTTTTATTAAAATTTTAACCCTCCGTTTCTCGCACCATCAGCCAATGCTTTTATCCGACCGTGATATTTATAACCTCCTCTGTCAAAAACTACTTTATTTATCCCTTTTTCAACCGCCTTTTTTGCCAAAACTTCGCCCACCTTGAAAGCACTGGCTATTTTTGCTCGGGACAAAGATTCAGCCTTTGTTTCTTTAGCGTCGCTGGCGCTAAATAAGGTAATGCCTTTCATATCATCAATCAACTGGGCATAAATATGGATACTTGAACGAAAAACCGAAAGCCGCGGCTTTTCAGCTGTTCCGCTTACGATTGCCCTCACTCTTTTATGCCTTATTTTTCTTTTTTCTTTTCTATTTATTTTCATAAAATTTTATCCTGTAGTAGCTGCTTTCTTGCCGGCTTTTCGCAAAATTATTTCATCTTTATATCTTATTCCTTTGCCTTTGTATGGCTCAGGCGGTTTCACTTTTCTTATATCAGCGGCTACTTGGCCGACCAATTCTTTATCAATACCGGAAACTGTAATCTGATTTTTTTCAACCTTGAAATCTATACCTTTAGGAGCAGGGACTTTGACCGAATGAGTAAAGCCGACGTTCAGCTCTAATATCTTGCCAGACTCAATCAAAGAATCGCTCTTCACTTCTGATTTAAAGCCAATCCCCTCATAAATCAAAACTTTTTCAAACCCGTCTTTAACTCCCTTTACCATATTATTGATTAAAGAACGATAAGTGCCCCAAAGAGCCCGAGATTCCTTAGAATCATTTTTTGGCTTTACTAAAATTTCCCCATCCTTTTCTTCAACAATCACATTCGGGTGAAGATTTTTTGAAATTTCTCCCTTAGGCCCTTTTACTAAAATAGAATTAACGCTGATTTTTATTTCAACGTTTTCGGGAATTTTAATTGGCTGTTTGCCTATTCTGCTCATATCTAATTTTTATTTATTATTGATTCATACAAGACGAGTCTTGCTACCAAATTTCTGCTATAGCCTGACCGCCTAAACCCATTTTTTTTGCTTCTTCGCCGGTCATAATACCTTTAGAGGTGGAAAGTATCAAAATACCATAACCTTCTCTGACCGGCTTGATTTCGTTTTTATTCAAATAAATTCTCCGGCCGGGCCTTGAAATCAATTTAACATTTTCAAATAAAGGAACAGTGTCATTATATTTTAATTTCAAATCTAAAAATAACTGCTCAAAACCGGCTTTTTTGACTTTCTTTTTTTTCCTGATCGCCGAAACAAAACCTTTCTGCTCCAAAATTTTAGCCATTTCATATTTCATTTTTGAAAAAGGAATAACTACCCGGTCTTTTTTTACCAGGTAAGCATTTTTTATTCTGATGAAAAAATCACTTATTGTATCCATGCCAATTTTGTTTGTAAACGAAGCGAACAGCTATAAAATTTAAACAAAGCCTTTACCATGATGATTTTTTGATTCCCGGAATCTCGCCGCGGGAGGCTAACTCCCGCAAATGAATCCGACATAAACCAAATTTCCTAATATATCCTCTTGTTCGACCACAGATAAAACAATGGTTAACATTTCTAACTTTATATTTTTGCGGTTTATTCAATCTTGCAATTAACGATTTTTTAGCCATATCATTTCTTAATTGGAAATCCCATTAACTTCATCAATTCTTTTCCTTCTTCTTTGGTTTTGGCCGTAGTCGTTATCGTAACCTGAAAAGGAAATATATCTTTTGACGATTCATACGCCACTTCCGGAAAAATTATCTGTTCTCTGATGCCTAAATTCAAACTGCCTTTTTGATCAAATGATTTTTCGTCAATCCCTCTGAAATCCCGCGATCTTGGCAAAGCTACTGAAATAAAGCGATCAACAAAATCATACATCCTTTTGCCGCGCAAAGTAGAAACAAAACCGACCGTCATCCCCTGTCTAACTTTAAAACCGGAAATTGACTTTTTAGCAAGTCTTGAAGCCGGCTTTTGGCCCGTGATTAAAGCAATATCCTTTTCTACCCTTTCTTTGAATTTCGGCTCGCTTATAATTTTTCCGGCTCCAATATTTATGACCGCCTTTTCCATTTTAGGCACCATCATAATATTTTTGTAGCCGAACTTTTCCATCATCGATGGAATTATTTGCTTTCTATATTTTTCTAGTAATCGCGTCATGTTAAAAAATTTCAATTTTCTCCCTGACATTTTTTACAAACTCTCACTGCCTTTTTATCTCCGTGTTTAATTCCCATCCTCGCTGGTTTTTTGCAGTGCCGACAAATCAGCATCACATTTGAACTATCCACTATCCTTGAAACTGAAATTGTCTCGCCCTTTTGGCCTTGTTTTTTGGGCCGGCGATGCTTCTTAACCAAATTCAATCCTTCAACTACGACTTTGAGATCTTTTGGCAAAGACCTTAAAACTTTTCCTGTCTTCCCCCGGTCTTTGCCTGCCAACATCATTACATTGTCTCCACTCCTTAATTTCATACTAATTCTTCGGCCATTGAAGCAATGGTATTAAAACCTTTCTCCTTGACTTCTCTCGCCACCGGACCGAAAATACGGGTTGCTTTTGGCTCTTTGCCGTCAAGAATAACAACAGCATTGTCATCAAACCTAACATAAGAGCCGTCTTTTCGACGGACCGGTTTTCGCTGCCTTATTATCAAAGCACGAACAATATCTTTCTTTTTTATTCCACTTTTTGTCCTTGGCTCTGCTTCTTTGACCGAACCAACGACTATATCGCCGACCTCGCCGTATTTTCCTTTGTGCCCTTTCAAAACTCTAATAACACCGATGACTTTAGCACCTGAATTATCAGCTACAGAAATAATACTCCTTAACTGGATCATGTTATTTTAGAAACCGCTCTCCATCTTTTATCTTTGGATAACGGTTTCGTTTCTTCGATTAAAACTCTGTCTCCGATATGATACTCATTATTTTCGTCATGGACTTTGAATTTTTTGGTGACTTTAAAATATTTTTTGTACTTAGGATGTTTTTTTAAACGGACAATAGAAACAACAATGGTTTTTTGCATTTTATCCGACACTACTACGCCTTTTAATTTTCTGCGCTTAATTTCTGATTTATTTTCTTCCATAAAATTATCGTTTTACAAACTTAGTTTTTATTGGCAGTTTATGGCCGGCTAAAATTAAAGCCTTTTTAGCTGTTTCTTCATCAACTCCGTCAATTTCAAATATAATTCTTCCGGCTTCCACTGGGGCGACAAAATGCGACAAAGCTCCGGCCCCGCCGCCCATTCCTAATTCCGGACTTCGAGCAGTTCTTGGCTTATCTGAAAAAACTCTAATCCAAATCTTGCCGCCTTTTTGAAAAATTCTGATAATAGAACGCCTTGCGGCTTCCAATTGATTCGTCTTAAGCCAGCTTGACTCCATTGCCTTTAAGCCATAAGAACCAAAAGCTAAATAAGTTCCGCGAGTGGCGGCTCTCTTCAACTTGCCCTTATGAACTTTTGGATGTTTAATCCTTCTTGGCTGTAACATTTCCTTTATAAATCCAGACCTTTACCCCCACTGTTCCATAAGTGGTATAGGCAGTATTTTTAGCAAAATCAATATCGGCCGTCAAAGTCTGCAAAGGCATCGGGCCCTCGCCCATATGTTCAGTTCTAGCAATTTCAGCCCCGTCCAATCGGCCCTTAAGCTCTACTTTCACTCCTTTAACTTCCCTATGCGAGGCAATTTTTAAAATAGCTTGTTTCATAATTCTTCTAAAAGAAACTCTTTTTTCTATTCGTTCAATAATCTGTTCAGCCATAATTGCCGCTGAAGTTTCAGGGCCTTTATACTCCTGAATCTCCAATCTTACTGGCACCGAACCACCAAGCAGTTTATCAATTTCTTTCTTTAAATCATCTATTCCGGCTCCTCCTCTGCCGATAATTAATCCAGGCCTTGAAGTGTGAATAATGGCTTTTAACTGGCCGGCAGTGCGCTCAATCTCAACTTTATTTACGCTCATAAACCTAAGCTTTTTCTCCAAAAATTTTCTTATCTTAACGTCATCTTTTAAATATTTAACTAAATCGCGGTTGGCAAAATAGCGGGACCGCCAGTCCTGAGTAAACCCTAATCTCATTGAAATTGGTGATATTTTCTGTCCCATGAAATTAAATTTAAATATATCAGATGCTCTTTCTTCTAAATAACCTCCGACCTAAAGTCTTAATCCCTCTAAAAGACCCTTTTCGAGAAACTTTTTCTATTTCTTTCTCAGCCTTTTGTTTCTTCTCAACTTTAACTTCTTTCTTCTCCTTGCCCTCCGAAACTTTAGTGAAGGATGACTCAATTTTTGGCAGCTTCGCCAAAAGTACCTCTTTTTTCTTTCTCTTTTCCCCAAAAATTTCATCCAAGACTACTTTTATATGAGAAGTTTTCCTTTGAATCGGCATTGGCAAACCAAAACCCTTAGGCTTATATCTTTTTAATTTCATCCCTTCATTAACAACAATTTCTTTTATGTAAAGATAATTTTTATCCAAACCAAGATTATTTTTGGCATTTGAAACGGCAGAGTTTAAAAGTTTAAGAAGTGGCTTGGATGGTTTTCTGACAAGATATTTAAGCTGAGCCTCTGCTGAATCGACATCTAATCCTTTAAGCAACTCGGCCACCGCCCTGACTTTACGAGGGGATATGTGAAGATAATTAAGTTGCGCTGATATTTTTGCCATGTTATTTTTTTGCTTCTTGCTCGTCGAAGGTTCCGCCGAATCGCGTTAGCGATTCGCTGCGGAATCGCTGTCTGGAGTTTTCGCGGCTTTCGCTGCTTCTATTTCTTTCAATTTAGCCTGAGCTTCAAGCTCTCTTTGCATTTTTCCGCCATGCCTTGTAAATCTCCTGGTTAAACTGAACTCTCCCAACTTATGGCCAACCATTTCTTCCATAATTTGAACGGGGATATGGATTTTTCCGTTATGAACTCCGATAATAAAACCAACCATCTCCGGGGTAATAGTAGAATTTCGCGACCAAGTTTTAGTAATTGTTTTGTCGCCCGCTTTAAGATTACCCAATTTCTTGAGTAATTTTTTATCTACATATGGACCTTTTTTCAGTGATCTGGACATATTATAATTTCTAGCGTTTTTACGCTTATTTCCGTCTTCTAATAATCAAATTATTTGATTTATTTTTTCTCTTTCTTGTTTTCACTCCCCGGGCTGGTTTGCCCCAAGGAGTTTTCGGCCCAGTTAAACCTATTGGCTGGGCTCCTTCGCCTCCGCCATGCGGATGATCAACCGGATTCATTGCCGAACCTCTAACTCTTGGCCTTCGGCCAAGCCAGCGCGATCTTCCAGCTTTGCCTAAATTAATATGAATGTGCTCTGGATTGGAAACTTGTCCGATTGAAGCCAAATTTTCAGATAGAATCATCCTGACTTCACTAGAAGGCATTTTTAATTGGGTGTATTTTCCTTCAGTCGCTAAAACTTGGGCTGAAGAACCAGCTGAACGGACAATTTTGCCGCCTTGACCCGGATTCAATTCAACATTATGAACTAAAGTACCCTGAGGAATATACCTTAACTTCATTCTATTTCCAATTTCTATATTCCCTTTACCTGAAAAAGTTTGAATCTCATCTCCAACTTTAAGGCCGTCTGGCGATAAAATATATCTTTTTTCGCCGTCACCATAAATAATCAAAGCAATCCTGGCGCTTCGATTGGGATCATATTCAATTGTTCTAATCCGGGCTGGGATATCAATTTTGCCCTGCTTAAAATCAATTAAACGATATAGCTTCTTATGGCCGGCCCCGCGATGCCCTGAAGTAATGCGACCGTTATTTGCCCTGCCAAAACTCTTTTTTATCTTGAAAGTTAAAGACTTTAAAGGTTTGGCTCTGTTTAAACCGCTAAAATCATAACCGGTCATCTGCCTTCTGCTTGAAGTTGTCGGCTTATATTGTTTCATGAGTGGGAAATTTCAATGCTAAAACCTTTTTCTAATGTAATAATTGCTTTTTTAAATCCCGATCTCCAGCCTTCAAAACGGCCAACTTGTCTTTTCTTGGCTATAACATTGATAACTCTTATATCTTTGACCTTAACATCATATAATTTTTCAATCGCTTTCCTCACTTCAACTTTATTAGTTTTGGGAGAAACCCTGAAAACATATTTATTGCCACCCGATAAACTTACTGCCTTTTCAGTGACTATCGGCTTTTCAACTATTTTATAAAGCCCCGGATTTTTTCCTTGAGGCAACCCAAGCTTGGCCTCTTTTTTTTCGGCTTCTTTTGTTTCTTTTTTTAATTCTTCTTTTTTCTTTCCAAATAATGCGCTCATAATTTTACTTCAAATATGTTTTTTCTATTACTGGGATTGAATCCTTTAATAAAATCAAGTATTTATTCTCTAAAATACCAATAACATTCACGCTGTCTGCTCTAACCGTTTCAAGAAACGGCAAATTCCGCACTGCCCGAACTAAATCTTTATTGGAACCAGGCTGAACCAGCAAAATCGAATCTTGTTTTTTCTTGGCTTTTTTATATCCGGCAAGATTAGCTGAAATTTTATCAAAAATTTCTTTCATTTTTTTTGTTTTAACCTCGCTTAAAGAAATTAAATCCACCACTAAGAGCTGATTGTCCTTTGCCTTTGAACTTAAGGCCATGAATAATGCTTTTTGTTTGGCTTTTTTATTTATCTTTTTTGAATATATTTTTTCTTTAAGCGGGCCATGGGTTACTCCCCCTCCTTTCCAAATAGGCGACCTGATTGAGCCATGCCTGGCTCTACCAGTGCCTTTTTGCCGCCAAGGCTTTTTCCCGCCGCCCCTGACCTCTCCTCTGCCTTTGGCATGAGCCAGAATTTCCCGGCTATTAGCCATCTGGGTAACGATGGCCTGATGAACTAAATCATGATTTAAAGGAATATTAAAAATAGCGTCTAATAATTCTACGCTTCCCGTTTCTTCTCCTAATTGATTATATAATTTAACCTTCATTAAATTTTATTATCTTTAAAAACGTCCCCTTGCGGCCCGGTACAGCGCCTTTAATCGCCATAACATTATTTTCCTTATCAATCTTTGCCACTTCCAAGTTCCTGATCGTGGTTTTCTTTGCACCCATGTGGCCGGCCATTCTCATCCCTTTTAAAGTATGCTGCGGAAATCTTTGGCCGATTGAACCCGGCGCTCTTTCCATGCCTTTATGGCCGTGGCTAGCGGGCATTCCGGAAAAACCGTGCCTTTTCACCACTCCCTGAAAACCTTTGCCCTTTGAAACCCCGCTAACTTTTATTTTTTCTCCTTCCTTAATTTCCAAATTGTTTGAATCCAATTCAACTAAAGTCACCGGCACCACTTTGCCGTCTTCCTTAAAAAATTGGGTCATTCCTAATTTTCTGCCGATAATTTCAGCCATATTTAAACATCGTCTTACAAACGAAAATCGGGCTCCAGCGCCCGATTTAAAAACGCTAAAGCCAATTTTTATTTTTCAGATTCTGAATAAAAATCTGTTCAACATATAATTATCTGGAACAGACATTGAAACCCGATTTACATCTTGATCTCAATGTCTACTCCGGCAGGCAAACTCAAATTCATAAGAGAATCTATGATTTTCGGCGTCGGATTCGGGATTTCAATCAATCTTTTGTGAATCCTCATTTCAAACTGCTCCCGGCTGTCTTTATGGACGAAAGTCGAACGGTTCACCGTAAATTTTGAAATCTCGGTCGGCAATGGCACCGGCCCGATTACTCTGACGTCAAGCCTCTCCAGGGTTTCAATGATTTGCCTGGCTGATTTATCTATAATTCGGCTGTCAAAAGCTTTCAGCCGGATTCGGATTCTTTGTTCAGTCTTTTCTTCTTTTACTTTTTTCGGACTGGCCATATCAATTAAAGAACTAAAGGTTCAAAAAAGATTATTGCTTTTTAGGCAATAATCTTGGTTGCTACTCCGGCCCCAACCGTTTTTCCGCCCTCTCTGATTGCAAATCTCATCTTCTCTTCCAAGGCAATCGGAGCAATCAATTTAATCTTCAAATTAACCGTGTCGCCGGGCATAACCATTTCACTGCCTTGAGGCAGAAAAACTTCGCCGGTTACATCAGTGGTCCGAACATAGAATTGAGGTTTATAGCCGGCAAAGAAAGGGGTGTGCCTCCCGCCTTCCTCTTTGGTCAAAATATAGATTTCAGCTTCAAACTCGGTATGAGGAGTAATGGAGCCGGGTTTGGCTATAACCTGTCCGCGGGAAACATCTTCTTTCTTGACTCCCCGCAAAAGCAGACCGACATTATCTCCGGCAATAGTTTCATCCATTTGTTTATTGAACATCTCTACGCCGGTAATAATGGTTTTTTGAGTTGGCCTGATGCCGACAATTTCTATTTCTTCGTTAAGTTTTATTTTCCCTCTTTCAACCTTTCCAGTAACAACCGTTCCTCTTCCTTCAATTGAAAAAACATCTTCAATTGGCATCAAAAACGGCCTTTCAATGTCTCTGACTGGATCAGGAATATGCTCATCAACCGCCTTAAGAAGCTCACGGATCGGACCAACAGCCGGATCATCTTTAGATTTAGCTTCCAATGCTTTTAATCCTGACCCTCGGATGATCGGAATCGTATCGCCCGGATACTGGTATTTATTCAAAAGCTCCCGGATTTCAGTTTCAACCAAATCAACCAGTTCCTTGTCTTCAACCATGTCAATTTTATTTAAAAATACAATAATTGAAGGAACGCCGACCTGGCGGGCTAATAATATATGTTCTCTGGTCTGAGGCATGGCGCCATCCGGTGCGGAAACAACTAAAATCGCCCCATCCATCTGGGCAGCGCCGGTAATCATGTTTTTAATGTAGTCGGCATGGCCCGGGGCATCAACATGAGCATAGTGCCTTTTAGGAGTTTCGAATTCAGAATGATGCAAGGCAATGGTGATGCCTCTGGCTTTTTCCTCCGGAGCCTTGTCAATCTGATCAACTTTTTCAACTCTGGCTTTATAGCCTTCGTCGGCAAGTAAATTTCCGGCAACATTTAAAATTGCCGCCGTTAAAGTGGTCTTGCCGTGATCAACATGACCAATTGTCCCGACATTCACATGAATTTTGGACCTCTCAAATTTTTCAGCCATTTCTATTGATTAAAGATAAACTGCCGCGATTCCTGATAAGACGGAAAAAAAACAACTTATCCAGAATCGTTGCGTTTTATCTACAAATTACCTGATAATTCTCTTTCTCTTTCCGCCACTTGTTCTTTTAAAGCGGATATCTCCTTATTAAGCCTATCAATTATTTCTTCATTACTATCTTTATCTTTATCAAAATTGTCAAAATTGTCAATATTTTTGTGGATAACCCCACTATTTAAAGTAGCGGGGATAATTAAGCCTTTATATTTATCATAAGTCAAAACTACAAATTCAGGACGGCCATTTTCAACTATAAGCAATCCTCCCAAAGTTGAAATTAATTCTTGTAAGTCTTTTGACAACATGATTATTTTTTTCCGGCGATTATTTCGGCGGTTACATTTTGAGGCACAATTTCATAATTAGAAAATTCCATAGTGAATGTCCCTCTGCCTTCGGTCAAAGATCTTAAAACTGTGGCATAACCGAACATCTCGCCAAGCGGCACTTTAGCATCGATTACTTTTAAATTCAAGGTCTCTCGGTCATTGATATTAGAAATCTGGCCGCGTCGGCTTGAAAGGTCGCCCGTGGCCTCGCCCATGAATTTTTCCGGAACAATAACTTCCAGTTTCATAATAGGTTCCAGCACTACTGGCTTTGAACGCTTGGCACCGTCCTGAAAAGCGGACGAAGCGGCAATTTTAAAAGCAATTTCAGAAGAGTCAACCTCATGGAAAGTTCCGTCGTATAAAGTCGCCTTAAAATCAGTCACCGGATAACCGGCTAAAACTCCTTTGTCTTTGGCTTCCATGACTCCTTTTTCAACGGCTGGAATATATTCGTCCGGGATGGCTCCTCCTTTAATGGCATTCACGAATTCAAAACCCTTGCCGCGCTCTAACGGCTCAATACGCATCCAAACATGGCCATATTGGCCGCGGCCTCCGGACTGCCTAATATATTTTCCTTCAACTTCGGTTGAGCCGGTAATGGTTTCTTTGTAGGCAACTTGGGGCCGACCGATATTGGCCCCTACCCCGAATTCCCTTTTCATCCGGTCAACAATAATTTCAAGATGAAGCTCGCCCATCCCCGAAATAACCGTATCGCCGGTCTCGCTGTCGCTCCTGATCCTGAAAGTCGGGTCTTCATCAGATAAACGCTTTAAGGCCAAAGACATTTTTTCCTGGTCAGCTTTGGTTTTCGGCTCGATCTTGAGGGAAATGACCGGCTCCGGAAAAACTATCTGTTCCAAAATAATCGGACTTTCCGGACTTGCAAGAGTATCTCCGGTTTTAGTGAATTTCAAACCAACTGTCGCAGCAATATTGCCGGCATCAACCTTTTCCATCTCATGTCTTTCATTGGCATGCATCTGTAAAATCCGGCCGATTCTTTCCTTTTCGTTTTTCGCAACATTCAAAACATAAGAGCCGGTTTTTAAAACTCCTGAATATACTCTGAAGAAAGTAAGCTGACCGACATAAGGATCGGTAGCGACTTTAAAAGCCAAAGCCGTAAAAGGTTCTTCGTCTTTAGGTTGCCTCTCTTCGGTCTCGCCGGTTTCTGGATTAATCCCTTTAACTGGCAACACTTCAACGGGAGAAGGCAGGAAATCAATTACCGCATCCAAAACCAGTTGGACCCCTTTGTTTTTCAAGGCTGAACCGGTATAAACCGGGATAATTTTGTAATTCAAAACTGATTTCCTTAAAGATTTCTTTAAAATTTCTAAAGGAATATCTTTGCCTTCAAGAAACATCTCCATCACTTCATCGTCGTTTTCGGCAATTTTTTCAACTAACTCGTGGCGATATTTTTGGCTTAGTTCTTTTAAATACTTTGGAACTTCAGCTTCAACCGTAGACTCACCGAACTTTCCTTCAAAGCGGAGAAACTTCATTGTTAAAAGATCAGCTACGCCGGTAAACTTATCTTCTTCCCCGTCAGGAATCTGCATTCGAATGGCGTTAGGAGTAAGCCTTGTTAAAATCGACTGAAAAGACTTTTCAAAAGAAGCGCCGAGCCGGTCCAATTTATTTATAAAGCAGATTCTCGGCACTTTGTATTTATCGGCCTGGCGCCAGACTGTTTCTGATTGAGGCTCCACTCCAGCCACCCCGTCAAAAACAACAACCGCTCCGTCTAACACGCGCAACGAGCGTTCCACCTCAACCGTAAAATCAACATGGCCGGGCGTATCAATAATATTAATCTTGTGTTCAAAACTTTTCCGGTCTGCCTGATTAATCTGATAAGTCGGAATCCAAAAAACAGTCGTGGCGGCGGCAGTAATAGTGATACCTCTTTCTCTTTCCTGTTCCATCCAATCCATTATCGCCGCCCCTTCGTGAACCTCACCGATTTTATGGGAAACTCCGGTATAAAATAAAATACGCTCACTTATTGTGGTCTTGCCCGCATCAATGTGAGCGATAATACCGATATTCCTGATTTTTTCAATTGGATAATCCCGCATACCTAAAAGAGCTACCATGCGAAATGGGCAAACGCCCTATTAGCATCAGCCATTCTATGAGTATCCATTTTTTTCTTAACTGCTATTCCGGTGTTATTAAATGCATCTATCATTTCTTGTGATAATTTTTCAACCATTGGCTTGCCTTTTTTTGATTGAGCCGCTTCAATTATCCAGCGCAAAGCCAAAGTTGTCTTTCTTTCCGGCTTTACCGGATAAGGAATCTGATAATTAGCGCCTCCGATCCGACGGCTGCGAAGCTCTAACTCCGGCCCGGCATTCCTGATCACTTGATCTAAAACTTCTAAAGCTTTTTTGCCAAGCTTCTTTTCACTTTCCTCTAAAGCGCCGTAAACTATTCCTCTCGCAATAGCCTTCCTTCCGCTTTTCATAATGTAATTAATAAACTTAGCGACTAAAGCGCTTTGATACTTAATGTCTGGTTCAATTATTTTTTTTAGTACTTGTCCTCGTCTCATCTTGGTCTTTTGGCTCCATATTTAGAGCGTTGCTGTTTCCGGCCTTCCACTCCGGCTGAATCTAACAGGCCTCGAACAATGTGATAGCGGACACCCGGCAAATCTTTTACCCGACCGCCTCTAATTATTACTACCGAATGCTCTTGCAAGTTATGGCCAATGCCGGGGATATAGGCCGTAACTTCCTGGCCGTTGGTCAAGCGGACTCTCGCAATTTTTCTTAAAGCCGAGTTTGGTTTCTTCGGGGTAGTGGTCGTTACCTTGATACAAACTCCTCTTTTAAATGGCGATGAATAATCAACCGGCCGATTCTTTAATGTATTAAAACCGAATGCCAAGGCCGGCGACTTGGTCTTCGCTTTGGATATCTTTCTCGGGTTTTTCAGAAGCTGACGAAATGTCGGCATAAGCGTAGGAAAAATAGTATCATGAAAATTTTTAACGCGCAATGTTAGCGAAAACCTTTCCTCGGCACACGTCTTCGGGAACCGCTCGCAAAACCCAGCGAGTTTTGCTCGCTGTACTTGCGACCTCGGAGGGCATCGCTGGAATGTCCGAGAATGAGCGAACCGGACGTTGCCGGACGGCGCTACCCCACTATTAATCTAAACAGACTAAACACGAGAGGGAAAATTAACGGCAGAACAAAAAACAAAACTAAAACAAACAGGACTAACCCGTAGCGGAGGTAAAAATTTCTGAAAGAATAGAGCCTGTCAGGAATAATGCTTAGAAAAAGCCAATGGCCATCAAGAGGCGGAACTGGCAATAAATTAAAAATCGCTAAAACCAAGTTTATCAAAACAATAAATGAAAAAAGTTCTGGTAAAATACTGGCTTGTAAAAAAGTCGGCATAAATCTCAACATCAAGCCGAAAATCAAAGCAATCAAAATATTTGAAAGAGGGCCGGCAAAACCGACCTTGGCTGGTCCAAATTTTTGGTCCCTCAAATACAAAGGGTTATAAGGCACCGGCTTGGCATACCCGAAAATAAAACCGCCCAAGCTATAAGTTAAAAACGGCAATAAGATCGAACCGAAAAGATCCAAATGAGGCAAAGGGTTTAAGGTAAGGCGTCCGGCGTGCTTGGCAGTATTATCACCCAGACTATAAGCCATTAAGCCATGACTGACTTCATGGATAACGATTGAAAACAAAACCACAAGAATTTTAAAAACGACTAGTGAAAATTCATCCATAGTCTTGAAACATTATCAATTCTAAGATATTCTGTAAAATTATGCGTTGTCCGCGATGTGGGAAAAAATCAATGAAAGTAACTAAACGAAAACTGCTTCGCGGACATTATAATCCGACAAAAATCTACCGCCAAAAACCGAATTTGCAATGGGTGGCGGTTAATGGAAAGAGAATTAAAATCTGCACGGATTGCATCAAAACGCTCCATAAAGAAGCGAAATAAGTTTCATGCGGGTCATAGGATAGTGGCAGTCCATACCCTCGGGGTGGGTAAAGCGGGCGTTCGATTCGTCCTGGCCCGACAAAATATCAACTTCTCTTAAACCTTTTTTCT
>MHXE01000002.1:0-521 GCA_001824375.1 Parcubacteria group bacterium RIFCSPHIGHO2_02_FULL_40_12
CGAGCGGACCACTTTCTGATCCTGGCCGTGCGGCGATGGCCGCGATTTCTTCTTTTTTCATTTTTTCCTCCTCCCGCCTTTCAGCGAGAAAACGTGTTGGCTGGAAGCGGAATTGCCACCAGCTTGTAACCATCGCGCTCAGCGCGAGTATGCTTCTTAGGCAAAGCAACAAAGATTCAAAATTATGTTTAAATACTTATTGCTTCGCCCAAGAATTGAGAAAACTTAAGAATTTTAAAGAACTGTTCAACCTGTGTATTGTAGCATAGTAAGTACCTATTTGTCAAGCACAAAATCGGTACATTCAATCTGTTAGTGCAACACTTACAGTAGATTCGTTAAAGAAAGCTTCTAAAGGAGTAAGCCAGTTGAGCCGTTTCCTTGGCCTGACATTAAGAGCCTGTTCAACGGCTTTAACAACCTCATCGGGTATGATACGAAAATCAGTGCCTTTAGGGAAGTAGCATCTGACCAATCCATTGGTATTTTCATTAGTGCCTCGTTCCCAGGAATGGTATGGG
>MHXE01000002.1:529-10749 GCA_001824375.1 Parcubacteria group bacterium RIFCSPHIGHO2_02_FULL_40_12
GCCAGTTTTGATTCTCGGGCCCGTTGTCAAAGGTGATGGTGTATCGAGGCATATTTGAAAGTCTTTGAGCGACGATTCTTGTTGTAGATTCAGATGTTCTGTCTTTAAGTTTTGATAGAAGAACCAGGCCGCTTTTTCTTTCAACCAAAGAATTTAGACCAGGGGCGTTATCTTTGGAAGCAATCGAGTCACTTTCCCAGTCTCCCAATCTTGTTCTTTGGTCTACAATTAATGGTCTTTCTTCAATTGAAGGCCCTTTTGGTCTGAAAACTCTTTGAACCGTTCTCATTCCTTTCTGGCCTCTTCTTTTGTGTCTTCTCCTAAGATAGGGACGGAGGTCTTCAGAGCCGGGTTTTAAAGTTCCGCAGCCTTGCCGGTGAATCTGGGAGTAGATATATTGATAAATGGCTTCGTGAGAAATCTTTTCTCCAAGCTCAATCTTGATCCGGCCGCTGATTTGTTCCGGAGACCAGCCTTGTTTTAGATGGTCGATTACATAATCTCTGATTGTCTGATTCTTGAGCCGGTCTTTTCTGCCCCGGCTTCTTCTTTTAACCAGAGATTTTTCATGGGCGATTCTCGGAGTGTAGACTTGTCTCTCACCGGGGAAGCTTCTTCTAAGTTCTCGAGAGACAGAAGACGGAGAGCGGCTAAGAGCTTTGGCCATGCTTCGGATCGACCTTCTTTCCCACCACATCAATTGGATGATTTCTCGTTCTTCTACGGAAAAATGATGATATTGCATACACTTCTATCATACAGAAGTGTTGCACTTACTTGTTGAACTCACGTTGGCAATCGTCATTTTAGCCCTATAAATATAGGTTTTATAGGGCTATATTGAATGGTTCAATTCTTCCCATTTGGCCATTAGGATAAAGGGAGCAATCCCCGTCGTTTTATAATATTTCCTAAAAACGGCGGGGATTGTTGTGCGCGCCGGATTTCTTTTTCTCTTAATGAAAAGAGTATTTTTCTGCGGTGCTTTGCTTTGACAAGCAAGGCGGCGGGGCTGGCTTCCTTAGTCAGGATTCGTTTGGTAAAAAGTTCGGATTTTGTTCAAAAGGGACAGCCAACAAGGATAAGATTAAAACCCTTAAGCAAGCAGATAAAGTAATCCGCAAACTTTTCTTTCAAACAAAGGCAGAATATTCTAATTGGAAAGGAATGGCGCCCTGGAAAGTTGCTCACTATTCGCACAAAGGCTGGTTTATTACCCTTTTTATTATTAATACTGCCGGAATTTTAGAGATTCTTTATATCTATATTTTCAGTAAAAGGGCTAAGTAGTGGATTCTTAATCTGGAAAAAACTTCCAAAAACTCTTAAACTATCTGTAGCTTGTGGCTACAATAAAACAGAAAGAAAATAACAATAATTGGACTGATTCGATACCTCATATAAATCTAAGGCAGGTTTTATTCTATTTAATTACTCTGGTTGTTTTAGTTATTATTTATTTCAGGTTTTCCGAACTTAAACTAATTGGAGCAATTTTTGCAACTTCAAACCTTGGGTGGCTGGCGGCCATAATTTTAATCCAGCTTTTCGTCTATTATTTTCAGGCATTAAATTATCGCGATGTGTTAAGAATTAAAGACTTGGAGGTGAAACCCGGTGAGCTTTACCCGATGTCCTTCGTAGTCCAATTCCTAAATCAAGCCCTGCCTTCAGCCGGTCTATCGGGTCAAGTCTTTTTTATTCAGTATTTAAAAAAATATGGACTTGGCGTAGCTGAAGGAATGGGCCGCGCTTTTCTTGAGATAATGACTCTATGGATGGCTACAGGGTCGTTTTTTATCGCTTCTTCAATAATTGTCTTAAAAGGCGGAGCAATAGCCGATGTTCCTCAATTAAGATATGTAATTTATGCTTTTGCTTTTTTAGCCGTTATCGCCGTTTCTGTTTTCTTTTTAATTCAGAAACGGAAAAGAAGCGGTTTAGCCAGATGGGTGACTAATTGGCTTCATCGACATTTTGAAAGAAAAAGGAAATTTAAAGATAAAAATGTTATAGACCACAGCAAACATGTGGAAGTGATTTTTGATCAATTCAAAAGTTCTTTAAATTTCAAGATGCTGCAAAAAAAATCGAAAAGCTTCTGGATGGCCTTTTTCTGGCAGTGCATGATTATGTTTGCGCATATTACTACTTTTTATTTTATTTCTTTTGCCATCGGCCATCCCATAGGGTTTCGGTTGGCCTTCATTGTTTTTTCATTAGTAAAATTTATAAGTATGATCTCTTTCGTTCCTGGATCTCTGGGTATATTTGAAGGCAGTATGACTCTGATTCTAGTATCTTTTGGCGTAGCGGCCGGGCCGGCCTTGGCGATGACCTTGCTTCTGAGAGCATTTACTTTTTGGTTTCCGATGCCGGTTGGCTGGGTGCTTTATCGTTGGTATTTTCTGCAATATAAATTTGAGAATTTATATAATGAACTTTCTGAAGAAAAATAGACTGGTAGTTTATTCAACTACCAAAGTGCCCCACATCCCCATTTGTCTATGAGCTCCCATAGAGCAATAGTATTGGAACTGACCGGTTTTATCAGCAATAAATTCAATTGTTTCTTGCTGCCCGACTTGAAGTTGTTTTGTCCGAACATTGAATTCATCTATCACCCAATCATGAACTCCACCAGCATTTTTAAAAATAATTCTGACCCGGTCATCTTTTTTCACTTTAATTTCCTTAACATCAAACTTAAAATCTGAAGCGATTACAGTAAATTGCCTGATTGAATTTTGTAGAAGTTGAATTGTTATTGGAGTTGGACTTGAGCTTAGAGTTGGAGTAGATGATGGAGATGCTTCTGGTCCGTTGCTTTGCCGGCTAAACAAAAATATTCCAGCAACAACTAATATAATGGCTACAATAATCAAAGTTAATGAGTTTTTCATAAAATAATCATAACATAATTGTTTAAATTCAGCGCCTGATTTTTACATTTGACAAATTGTTTTTCTAATGCTATATTAAAAAAAGCTCGAAAAAGCATTTTTATCTTGCTAAAAAACTTATGAAAACCTCAAAAAATAGAGCATTTATAATAATACTGGCATTACTAATTTCCAGTCTTTTTATTATTCCAGCTGATATTTTTGCTGCTACTGGGCCGGTCTCAGTGAGTATCAGTTCTAATTTTTCTAATATAAACAAAGATGAAAAGATTGCTTTAAGTTGGAATTCAACCAACGCTGACGGTTGCGTTGCTCACAGTAATACTCAAAGCCCTTGGTATGGCATCAGATCAATTTCTGGAAACGAATCAATAACGCCTTCACAATCGGCAACTTATTTTATTACTTGCAGTAATACATCAGGTTATTCAGGGATGGCGCAAGTAGCAGTGGCTGTTGGTGGATTTCAAACTTCTACCGTTGGCGTTAATTTAACCGCTAATCCGGAATCAATTTTCCGAGGTGAATCAACTACTTTAATTTGGAGTTCAACTAATGCTGTATCTTGCGAAGCATCAGGCTATTGGTCAGGACTTAAGCCTTCATCCGGAAGCGAAAGAATTTCACCTTCAACTACAGTAAATTATACTTTGCGTTGTAATAATAATTTGGGTCAATCCGCTTCAGACACCCAAGTCATATTTGTAAATCCAAATGCCGGCACTCCAGTAATTCCTACAGTAAGCGGAATTTTTAATATTGCTTGTGCAGTAAGCCAATCAACTGTTTCAATCGGCCAAAGGATTAGTTTTGGCGCCGCTCAAAGCTACGGTACCGAGCCGGTTAAATATAGTTGGAGCGGCGATGTTTCCGGAAACACCCAGACATTAAACGCATCATTTCCTTCTGACGGAATTAAAACCGCCAGAATAACTGCAACTGATTCGAACGGCAGAACCGCCTCTAACATCTGCTCTGTCCAAGTTGTCCAAAGCGGAACACCTATTAAATCGATTACTCTAATAGTTAAGAGTTCAAAAATCTCAGCTCCGACAAACTTAAAACCGAATGGTGATGAATTTCCAAGCGATACTGAAGAAGTAACCTTGTCTTGGGATTCAGTTAAAGGAGCTAAACTTTATGCCGTTCGGATGGAACCGAAAAACAAAACCGATGAAAGAAACGAAAGGAATAATTGTTCTGATAATCCTCATTATCTTTGTGTAAACAATCTTGATTTAACTTCAATTAAGGTTTCGGTTAAATCCGGTGATACTTACAGTTGGTGGGTTCATGCCGTGGCCTACAATGGAGTCTTCAGCGATCCGGCTTCTGCCAAGTTTTCGATTAAAATAAAAGAAGCCGGGGCAAAAGGCAATTTTCTTGCCAATATTTTTGGCAGTGTTTCTGGGTGGAGAATATTATTTTTACTCCTTTTAATCATTGCCTTTATTCTCGGCTATATCTTTGGCAAAAGGAAAAGCAAAAGTGAGGCAAGGCCAATCGCTCATTTTTCATTGCCGTCCGTGCCGCCATCTTTTAAACCATAAAGTTTTTTGTTAGAATAAAAACTCCAGGAAATTGGTGTTTTTATCTGCCGCCATCGTCTAGTCCGGTCGAGGACACCGCGTTCTCAACGCGGGAACACCGGTTCAAATCCGGTTGGCGGTACAAAATATTATGAACATAGCAATAATTAAAACTGGCGGGAAACAATATATTGTTTCCGAAGGCAAAAAATTAAAGATAGAAAAACTAAACCAAAACGAAGGCGATGAATTTGAATTTGATAAGGTTTTGCTTTTTGCCAATGGACAGGCAATTAAAATCGGCCAGCCAAATGTTGAAGGGATCAAAGTTAGGGCCAAGGTTTTAAAACAGGGCAGGGAAAAGAAAAAAATTGTTTTTAAATTCAAAAACAAAACTCGTTACAAAAAGAAAAAAGGCCACCGACAGTTTTTCACCGAAGTTGAGATATTAAGTATCTCGTAGCTAATTGGCTATACTCCGAGCTTTGTTTATAAACGGTTTTCTAATTTGGAGACCCTTTTTTCCAAAACGGCGAATTCGTCAATGCATTTAAGATATGGAGATGAAAAAGCGCCGAGCGGGAATGTTCGGCGAGTTAAATATTTTTCGCCAGGTTCTTAAAACTCACTTCGTCTTCGTCAAAGTAAAGCTCAATCGCGCCGGTGGGACCGTTGCGGTGTTTTGCGATGATAAGTTCAGCTATATTTTTTTTATCCGAATCCCGTTTAACTTTGTCTTCTCGGTGAATAAACATAACCAAATCCGCGGCCTGTTCAATTCCGCCAGACTCCCTTAAGTCTGATAACCTTGGCCTTTGATCCGGCCTTGCTTCAACTGCCCTGGATAATTGGGAAACGGCAATAACCGGAATATTCAGCTCGCGAGCCAAACCTTTAAGAGAATTGGCAACATCAGTTACTTGTTGAACATAGCCATCAATATCGTTTCTTGGTTGGACCAATTGGAGATAATCAATCACTAAAAGACCCAAATTGCTTTTTGACCTAAGCCGCCGAGCCATGGCGCGTATCTGCAAAACAGTAGGGGACGGGGTATCGTCGATGAAAATCGGGACTTGCGACAGGCTGTTTAAAGCAATTGAAATTTTTGAAAAATCATTAAAGTCGCCGGAACTTGAAAGATGCCCGGTTCTCATTTTCCAAAGTCCGATTCCAGCTTCAGATGCCAGGATCCTGTCTATAACTTGATCTTTGGACATTTCCAAACTGAAAATGCCGACTCCGACATTTTCTTTTCTGGCAACATTTCTTGCAATATCTAAAGCAAGGGAAGTTTTACCAAATGAAGGCCTCGCTCCGAGAATAATTAAATCAGAACGCTGGAGTCCAGCCAATATATTATCCAAATCAACAAAGCCGGTTGAAAAGCCGCGCAACGCGCCATCGCCTTTATGGAGCCGCTCCAGCCTTTCAAAAGCTTCCTGCAAACCTTCTTTCAAGGCCTTGAAATCCTTGGAGATTGACCGCTGGGATACGGCAAAAATTCCTTGTTCTGCCTGATCAAGAATTTTTTCAATACTTTCTTCTTCCTGATGGCCAAGGCTAACGATTTTATGAGCCGAATCAATCAGATCCCTTAAAATTTTCTTGCGCTGGACTATTTTACCGTAATTTAAGATATGGGCCGAAGTAGGAGTGATGCTTAAAAGAGAAGTCAGATAACCAGCGCCGCCGGAACTTTCCAGTTCCCCGATTTCTTCAAGTTTGTTTGTGACTGTTAAAATATCTATCGGCTCATTTTTTTCCAAAAGATTAACCATCGCCCCGTAAATCAGCTGGTTCTGGCGACTGTAAAAATCCTCGGGTCTTAAAATATCTATCACTTTTTCAATAGATTCCTTATCAATTAAAATAGAGCCGATAACCGATTTTTCAGCTTCAAGATTTTGAGGCGGCAATTTGTCGTTCTGATTCATACTACTTACTACTTACTATTTACTGTTTACTATTAGTAGGGGATAGAGTGTGAACTAACGGCCCGTAAGGCGTGTCTTCAATGGAATAACCAAGCGATTGTATTTGATCCCTAACTTTATCAGCCTCAAGCCAGGCTTTTTCTTTTCTTAATTTCTCCCGATTCTCGGCTAAGTTAAAGACTTCTTCGGGTATTTCAAATTCATTTTCGGGTATTATTCCTAAAACTTCATTTATTTTTTTAAAAAAATTAAGCGTTTTTTCGGCTGATTTTCTGTCCAGTTTTTGGTTATCAATAAAACCGTTCATTGCCCTGATAAAATTAAATAAAATCGCCATTGCTTCTGGAGTGTTAAAATCATCATCCATTTTAGCTTCAAATTCAATTTTTGTTTTTTTTATAATTTCGTCGATTTCTACATTCTTTTCTTTAAGGTCGGATTTTTTTATCAATTCAAGTTTATTGATTAATTCCCTGATTCTTTGAATTCCCGCTTCTGATTGCTTAATTAGATCATCTTTATAATCAATGGGGGAGCGGTAATAGGCGCTTAAAGTCATGAATCTTATTGCTTCCGGAGTATATTCTTTTAAAAGGTCGCGGATGGTTATAAAATTTTTAAGCGATTTTGACATCTTTTGGCCGTTAATAATAACAAAGCCGGAATGAAGCCAATATTTAACAAACGGTTTTTTGCCTGAAGCGGCTTCTTGTTGCGCGATTTCAGCTTCATGATGGGGGAAAATTAAGTCCTGGCTTCCGCAATGAATTTCATATTGTTGACCAAGATATTTTTCAGATATCGCCGTATCCTCAATATGCCAGCCGGGCCGGCCCAAACCCCAAAGACTTTCCCAGCTCGGTTCCTCAGATTCGGAAAATCTCCATAAGGCAAAATCGCCCTTATTTCTTTTATCAGCAGCTTCATCTATTCGGGGGATAGCATCTTCAGCTTGCTCAAGCGTCCTTTTGGCAAGCTTTCCATAATCTTCAAATTTCGAAATATCAAAATATACTCCATATTTTGTTTTATAAGCATAACCTTTTTCGATTAAAGTCTCCGCTTGTTTGATGATTTCTTTGATATGTTCGGTGGCTTTCGCAAATTTATCAACGCTGTCAATTCCCAAATTTTTTATATCTTCCATGAATGCTCTTTCATAAAGTTCAGCAATCTCTTTCCATGTTTTTCCTCCTTCGTTGGCCCGCTGGATAATCTTATCGTCAATATCAGTGATATTCATCACAAATTTTACTTTATAGCCTTTATAACGGAGGTATTTGGCAATAACATCAAAAATGATATAAGTCCGGGCGTGGCCGACATGAGAGTAGTCGTAAACCGTCGGACCGCAGACAAACATACCGACATTTTTGCCGTTTCTCGGTTCAAATTCTTCTTTGAGCCCGTTTAGAGTATTAAGAATTTTCATCATATAGCAAAAAATATTATTACCGCTACGGTCATAATCAAAAAAGCGCCAAAACCTAAAATATTACTGATGCTTGAGTTAACGTAAGTGCCCATTATTTTTTTATTATTGGATATAGATAAGATAGTCAGGATCAAAGGCGGCGATATGATTCCGTGAAACAAAGCAGTATAAAACAAAAGTTTGACCGGATTAAAACCAAAATAATTCATTAAAAGAGCAAGGGCAGTTGAAATTATTATGACCAGATAAAATTCTTTAGCCCGATGGAATTTTTTACTAAGTCCTTCGCTCCAGCCAAATGTTTCAGCTAAAATATAGGCTGAGCCCAAAGATAAAATAGGGATCGCCATGAGTCCGGTTCCGACTATTCCCAGTGTAAACACAAACTGGCCGAACTTGCCAAGCAAAGGCTCAAGGAGACGGGATAATCCATCTATTGTTTCGATAGTCACTGCTTTATTGAAAAAAAGAGTTGCTGCCAAAGCCATCACGAAAAACATTATTAAATTTGAAAAAAACATTCCGAAAGCGACATCCTTCTCCATGTGAGTCATTTCTTTTTTAAGCTTCTCATCGTGAATATGCCAGTGTTCGTGATGATGGTTTTTTTCTTCAATTGCTTCTTCGGTTGTCTGCCAGAAAAAAAGATAAGGCGAAATAGTGGTTCCAAAAACGGCAATGATTATGGATAAGGTTTCTTTGTTTAAAATAAGCTTGGGCGTAATTATAAATTTTAAAATCTCGCCCCAATCATGCGATACAAAAAAAGCCGTCGCTATATAAAAAAGAAGGGTAACGCTCAGCCATTTAAAATATCTGATCATTTTTTTAAAATTCAATGTGATCATTAAATAAACGATCAGACCGGAATAAATCAAGGAGAAAATTTTCGGTGAAATAAAAGGAACTATAAGATTAGTGGCTGCGCTCATTCCGGAAATATCGGCGCCGATATTAAAAATATTACTTGAAACCATTAAAAGAGCTATGAATATAAGAAGGATAAAAGGGTAGTGTTTTTTCAGCACGCCGGCCAACCCCATCTTGGTGATTATTCCGATTCTCGCGCACATTTCCTGAATGGCCGTCATCAAAGGAAAAGTAAAAAAAGCGGTCCATAAAGAAGAAAAGCCGAGCTTTGTTCCGGCAATGGCATAAGTGGCGATTCCAGCCGGATCATCGTCTGCGGCGCCGGTAATCAGTCCGGGGCCGAAGTAGCGCCATATTCTCTTTAATTTTTTCAACAAACCCATTGTTTTAACTGTATGATATTTTTAGTAGAATATAAAGGGAATATAAAGCGATGCCTGGACAATTAGACAGTCTTGCCAATATCTTAGAAAACTTTTCTAAACCAACCCCTTACTTTTTTATTCTCGTTTTTTTGTTTTTAGTTATTTTTATTTATGGATTAAAGACCGGCCGCGGACGGATGATTCTAAATCTTTTAAGTTTATATACAGCGATTGTTTTAACCGGCTTATTCCCTTTTCGCGAATATCTTTTTAAAAAAATACAGATAAAAGAGCCGTATTTTATCGAGCTTGGACTTTTTACAGCCATTTTCTTAATGATTTTATTCTTATTTGCAAACTCTCCCTTGAGAAGCTTGGCAACTAAATCAAGGGGGCATACTTTTCAAGTTTTGTTTTTAAGTATCCTGATTCTTGGGTTATTTGTCAGCCATATCACTGTTTTACTGCCAGCTGAAATTTTAGCTAAACTGGATAATCCAATTTTCACCTATTTTAAAACCGAAACCGCCCAATTCTGGTGGGCCTTGGCTGGAGTGGCCGGGTTGGCGGTTTTACGGAGAAGAGGGGAGTAGTTATCTTTTCTCAACTCTTTCCGCGTATTCTCCGGTTTGAGTATTAATTCGAATAATATCTCCTTCATTAATGAAAAGAGGAACATCCGTCATTGCTCCGGTTTCAAGTTTTACCTGTTTAGTGCCGCCTTGGGCGGTATTGCCTCGAACGGATGGCGGAGCTTCAACCACTTTAAAATCCATTTTCACCGGTAATTCTATATTTATGATTTTTCTATTGAATAAAAGTGCAGAAATCAGAGTATTTGGTTTTAAAAATTTACCAAATTCGCCAATAATATTTTCTTCTAGTTTAAACCTTTTAGACGAATCTTCTGCTTCCGAAAACCAAAATTCATTCCGATGTGAATATAAAAATTTTACTTCTTTTTTATCGATATCGGCTTCTTCAAAATAATCTGACTGCTGGAAATTCTTTTCAATTATTTTCCCGGTCAAAATATTTTTTATCTTGGTTTGCATCACTGGCCGGCGCTGCTGCATTTTTAAATGCTGGGAAAACAAAACCTCGTAGGGCTGGCCTTCCATAATAAAAAAAGTTCCAATTCTTAAATCATTCATTCCAAGCATTGTTTTACAACGAAAAGC
>MHXE01000002.1:11003-12265 GCA_001824375.1 Parcubacteria group bacterium RIFCSPHIGHO2_02_FULL_40_12
TATTTTTAAACATGGTTTGATTGTAGAATTTCTCTTGGTCTTCCCGATGGCTTCTCTCCACGGTTCCGTTCTGAGCCGGCTTGCCAGGATCAATCAGATAATGGATGATGTCATGTTCAGCGCAATACTTATCAAAAGCATGTAATTGTCTGGGTGAAAGATCTTCTCTCTTGTAGGTTCCGGTGTAGCGGTTAGTGAAGACAAAGCCATTATCGGTCTTTACGGCTAAGATAGGGTGAGGGAATTTTTTCCTGACCCGTTCAAGGAAGATTACCGAATGGTAATTTGATTGTTCTTCAAAGATATCCAGATATCTCCAGCGAGAAGCGGTATCAATGGCCGTGTATTGATAGAATCTCTTGTTTTCCACTCTCCCAGGCACATATTTCACGTCAATCTCTATCAGTTCTCCTGGTTGTCTTTGAACCGGTATATATTTGTATCTCATCCTCTTGGACCGGTAGATTCTGGTCAGTTTTTCCGTCTTCAATATCTTGCCGATAGTCCTTTCATGAAGGTGGATCCCTCTCTTAGCTAATCTCCATTTCAGCTTCTTGGCGCAGAGCTTGGTCTTTTTCCTTAAGGCGATAACCTGTTCTTTTACTCTGATCGGAGTTTCTTTGGGATGAATCTTTGGCTTGGTTGATTGAGGGACTAATCCTGTTTCTCCCTGTTCCCGGTATTTCTTTAGCCAGCGCTTAAGACTTCTTAAGCTGTAAGGGCAGAGCTCAGCCGCATCAACGGCTCTCACCTCTTTTCTTACGACCGGCAGAATCCATCTTAACCGCTCTTCTTTTATTGTTTTGGCCATATGGATACACATTGCCTGCTACTTTAGCAGGAGGGGCCAAATGTATGTGCACATTACCCGATAGGTTTGACAGTATAAGTTTATTGTAGTATAAAAAGTAAAGGAGGATAAACAATGTTCAAATGGTCAGTTCTTTTCGGCTTCGCGGCACTTTTCCTTTCGTGTTCTTATGAAAGGACTGTTTCGGTTGAAACCAAGAAGGCCGTTCCAGGAGATGTGATAAAGGTGGCCGTAATAAGCCGCGGCCATTTTCTCCCGGGAGGTTTCCCATCAGAGGTCAATTTTGTAAGCTTTGACTTGATAAATGAAAAAGATCAGGCAAAGCGTTACAAAATCACCAAACTGATGACTTCCTCGAATCTGATTTCTTTTAGGACTTCATTGCGGGTTCCGAAAGAAGCGGAGCCGGGATTTTATCAGCTGGTTCTCTCAGGCCAGGAAGTGAAAGGAA
>MHXE01000003.1:0-5460 GCA_001824375.1 Parcubacteria group bacterium RIFCSPHIGHO2_02_FULL_40_12
AATTTCCTGTTTTAATTGATTTAACTGGATTATTAGATTATTTAATAAATCTTGTGTAGGCGTTGGACTTGGTGAAAAAGTTTCAACTGGTTCGCTGATAATTTCAATAGGAAAAGGAGTAGGAGATTCAGTGGTTTCAACAACCGGAATAGGAGTCGGGCTTTGAGCAACCAGAGTTGGAGTTGGCGAGGCAAGAGGAATTATAACCGAAATTAACGATTCAATAAGAGCCACGATTTTACCGAAGAATTTGAACATCTATTCTTTATTTACTTTGAAACTATATTACTTGGGGTAAAAATACAAAGCCCCCCGCCAGCGATGGCTTTCGCCACCCACATCCCTTTCGGGATATGACTGTTCAGGTGCTCTGACGAGGAGCTTGATACTCTGAACGGTTTTTATGCCATACCTCATAGTTATACCGTTGTTAAACCACGAGGGTTAGGTATCTATTGCATATTTAATTGTAAATCTAATTTATCATAAAACTTTGATACTTAAAATAGCTTGAAAAATGGGCTAAAAAGTGATAAATTAAAAGAAAATTACAATGAAAATTACTAAAGAAATAGAAACTAAAATTGATGCTGAAAAGTTTTTGTTTTTTATTGAAACTGTGCTTTCTGAAATATATAGAAGCAATAAAAGATTTGGAGTCAATAAAAACAGAAAACCCGCCGAAGCGAGTTTTCTGCTCTGGCGGGTCAAAAAGGACTAGGCAGTATGAGTTGTGCCGATCTCCGTTCAAGGGTCATTACTACCACCTGATCCCATGGCAGTTTGAGTCGATGAGCCGTAGTCATGACAAACCGGAAAACTGACACCGATTCGTCGTCTCCGGTAATGACACTACTGTCTTCTGCGAACTCTTTCAGCTCGTCCAATTCCTCTTGAGGCAAGGTGCCGCAGATCCGAGCATACACTTCTTCAGCCGCTTCTTTCTTCGTCTGAACTTCTTCCTCGATGCAACGGAGGCAAGCTGTTGTCTCATCCCCGGAAAAACCAGTATGAGGCGAATCATGCTTTTCGCAGTAGATCCCCTGCTTAATGGCGCAGTCCAAGCAGGAAAAAATCTCTATTTGTCCGTCCTTTCTTTTTTCTACGTTTGGAACAAGAACAACAGGATCCGGGTCAGTTCCGCAGAATTTGCAACGCATCCTGATTCCTCCCTGTGAATGAACTTGTTAAAACAGAACCAGAGTAGCAGGTTCCTTGATTATTGAAAAGAAAAACTAAAAAACAGCTGTTTCCCCGGCTGTTTCGGTGTTTTTTTAAATTCTTTTTTAATTTTAATAGGTATCTTGCAAAATAAAAAGTTAGCTGATAAAATCATAAATCATGTATAGGCAAAACCACCGCACAAATTCAGATATGCTTGATCTTCTAAAGCAAGAAGTGGAGCTACTTCGTTCTCTTGTGATAAGTACTGTCGGGAAAGATAAAGAGGGAGAGTATAAGTCAGAGTTTATTAGAAGAATCTTAAAATCAACAAAATCAAAACCGAAACACATATACAAAGATTCAAAAACATTTTTATCTCAACTCGGAGTACTTAAGTAAATGATTGTTGCTTTTAGCGACGATTTTATTGATTCAGCCGAGAAGCTCCCGTCTAAATTTAAAGTAAAACTGAATAAGCTGATTCAGATTTTGAAAGAAAATCCGTTTCATCCCTTTTTACATACAAAACACTTAAGCGGCAAACTTTCCGGTTTGCTCTCTTTCAGGATTACCCGTGACTGGCGGGTGATTTTTAGATTTCTTGAGCCAGACATCATCCAACTTATCCAAGCAGCCGATAGAAAAGATATTTATAAAAAGTAAAAGTTTGGCACCGCTAGGTGGTTCAGCTGTCAAAAGAAAAACAGGCGATTCTTTGCCTGTTTCTCCTGCTTTGTTGCGGGGGCGGGAGTTGCACCCGCGACCTCCTGGTTATGAGCCAGGCGAGCTACTACTGCTCCACCCCGCGATTAAGAAATATTATAATGAATGAACTTGAAAATCAAGTAGAATTTAGATAAAATGTTTTTACCAATTAAATTGTCAGGGTAGCTCAAGTGGTTAGAGCGCCGCCCTCATAAAGCGGAGGTTGCGAGTTCGACTCTCGCCCCTGACATTCGATAAAATCTCACTGACTTTTTTAGGTTCTCAATCTGTGTTATATAATAAGCTTGAACTTTAAAGTTCTTTTTGATTTCAGAGGAGAAAGGAGGAGTCATTTGTATAATCCTAATGATGAAAGGCGCAAAGCTGAAAGGAGAAAAAAAGAGCGGCGCGGAAGTGTGCCGGTATGGCGGCCAGTTATGTTACCTCATGAACTTCCTGAACAGGTGGCGAAAGCCCGCGCTGTTTCAGGCGGTGCAAGCAGGCGGCAGAAGTTGGAGATTAGTGTTAATTTATCTAGGCCGACTCCGGTTTACAAGGCCTCGAGCGTTGCTTCATTTGTAAAACAGGAACATTCCAAGAAGTTCGAACTTTCCCCTTTTGAAGCGACCTTTCCCGGATGGAAGGAATGGTTTATGGTTGTCGGACGAATAGTAAGACAGATGCGGAGTTCGATCTGGCGGGATTAGAAATGGAGTGTGTGGGTTTTTTCAAGCTCGCACACTCTTTTTCATTGAAATAAGATGGTTTTTTTGATAATGTATAAATACTTATTTTTTGCGGGTGTGGTGTAGCCCGGTTAACACGCCTCCCTGTCACGGAGGAGATCGCCGGTTCAAATCCGGTCGCCCGCGCTCTTTATATGCAAATCGAAATTAATTCTTCGGAAGAAGCGGAATTAAAAAAACAGTTAGAGGCTAAAGACGATCCGGAAAGCAAACGATTAAACCGTTTTTTAAGTATGCCTGATTTATCGCGGCAGGCCGGTAGTCCGATTGCCGAAATAGTCCAAAAAATTATTAGTATCCCGGACTTCAATGATTTTGACACTATTAAAGTCCCTGAAATTGTGCCGACCGATATCACTTTTGACTTATTTGATTTCCCTTCTGACCACCCCGTGCGTTCAAAGTCACATACTTATTATGCCAACGAAAAAAACATACTCCGGACACATACAACGGTGATGTGGTACTACTATCTGATGCAGTCAGAGATTAAAGAGCGAATCGCACGCCGCGAGTCAGTTGGTTCTTTTTGTTTTGGCAAGGTTTATCGAAAAGACGAAATAGACCGGAAGCATATGCCAGTTTTCCATAATATGGATATCTGGTATCTATGTCCTAAAAAGCAAAAGGTTATTACTCTTGAGGATTTGAAAGATGTTTTAACTGAAATCGCCAAAACTTTGTTCGGTGATAAAAAACTTTGCTTCAACGAGGATAAATATCCATATACAGATCCGAGTCTTGATATGGAAATGGATAAAGGCGATGGGAATTGGCTTGAGATTCTGGGTTCAGGGGTGGTTAAGGGGAGCGTGCTCGATAAGCTTGGAGTGGACTCCTCGATATATAATGGTTGGGCTTGTGGCCCCGGCCTTGAGCGTTTGGCTATGATTAGTATGGATCTTCCGGACATTAGACTATTTTGGTCAGACGACTCAAGAGTCAAAAGACAGCTTAAGCTTGGAACTAAGTTTATTCCGGTTTCCAAATATCCGGCCATCACCCGCGATATCTCGTTTGTCGTCAGCAAGGATTTTATCCCGAATAATTATTTTGATTTGATCCGGGACTTGGGCGGCGATTTAGTTGAGGAAGTCCGGTTGATAGATAAATATGAAGACGCCGCTAAATTCGGCTCTGATAAAATGAGCTACACTTACCGGATAATTTATCGGTCTAACGAAAGAACTTTAGTTTCAAGTGAAATCGATGCTATTCAAGATGAAATCTATAAACAAACAGCTAAGCAATTTAAGGCTGAATTGAGGTGATTTATTATTTGATTCTTTATTAAAATTTTGATAGAATTTGGGTATAGAGACCCGATTTTTTTATGCCAAAAAAGGAGCCCCAAGCAGTAAATAACAATAACAATCAAGAATCCTATACCGCTAAAGATATCTATGTTTTGGAGGGTTTGGAGCCGGTTAGAAAGAGGCCGGGAATGTATATCGGTTCAACCGGACCGGCTGGTTTGCATCACTTAATTTATGAAACCGTAGACAACTCTTTGGATGAAGCCATGGCCGGCTATGCTAAGAATATTGAAATCCGGCTCTTGTCGGATAATTCGGTTTTGGTGAAAGACGACGGCCGGGGCATTCCGGTTGATACCCATACCCAGACCAAAAAATCAGCCTTGGAAACAGTTATGACCACTCTGCACGCCGGAGCAAAATTCGGCGGCAAGTCTTATACAATTTCCGGCGGTTTGCACGGAGTTGGCGTTTCAGTGGTTAACGCTTTATCGATTTGGATGAAAGTTCAGGTTTCGCGGGACGGCGGGCTGTACGAGCAGGAATATGAACGGGGCAAAGCAAAAAAACCGGTTAAGAAAATCGGTAAACCTGAAAAGGGTTTTGACCACGGCACTATTGTCAGTTTTTCTCCGGATCCGGAAATTTTTAAAGAAATAAATTGGGATTTGCATACTCTTTTGGATCATTTCCGCCAGCAAGCCTATCTGGTTAAAGGTGTTCGGATTGACATCTTTGATGAGAGAAATCCGGTGAAATATGTTTCATACGAAAAAAAGGAGGTGCTTAACAATCCAAGCTATTCTTTTTATTTTGAAGGCGGGCTGGTTTCATACATCAGGTTTTTGACTGAAGGCGAACAGATTAAGCATGATAATATTTTTTATGCGGCTAAGGAACAAGAAGGGATTATGGTTGAGACTGCGTTTCAATATCTTGAAGACATGGTCGGAAAAGAATTCTCTTTCGCCAATAACATCTATACCGGCGAGGGCGGGATGCATATTACCGGTTTTCGATCAGCTTTAACCAGGGCTTTAAATGATTATGCAAGAAAAGAAGGTTATTTAAAAGAAAAAGACGATAACTTGACCGGCGATGATGCGAGAGAAGGTCTTGCAACAGTTGTTTCGGTTAAATTAAGAGAGCCCCAGTTTGAAGGTCAGACTAAAGCTAAACTTGGAAATCCGGAAGCGAGAACTTCGGTTGAAACAGTGCTTGGCGAATTGATTCCTGATTGGCTGGAACGAAATCCTCAAGACGCCCAAAAGATTATGGAAAAGGTGATTCTCGCGGCCAAAGCGAGGATTGCCGCAAAAGCCGCGAGAGAGACTGTTTTAAGAAAAGGGGCGATGGACGGCTTGGCTTTGCCGGGCAAACTGGCTGATTGTTCGTCAAAAGATCCGGCTGAGTCAGAATTGTTTTTAGTGGAGGGCGACTCGGCCGGAGGAAGTAGCAAACAGGCCCGCAACCGGAAATTCCAGGCCATTTTACCTTTGCGTGGAAAAATTTTGAATGTCGAAAAAGCAAGAATTGATAAAATGCTGGCTTCCAAAGAAATAAGAGCTTTGATTATCGCTCTTGGCACG
>MHXE01000003.1:5479-15652 GCA_001824375.1 Parcubacteria group bacterium RIFCSPHIGHO2_02_FULL_40_12
GACGTGGATGGCCGTCATATCACTACGCTTTTGCTAACTTTATTTTACCGGTATTTCAAACAGATAATTGAGGCCGGACATCTTTACATTGCCCAGCCGCCGCTGTATAAGATTCAAAAAGCCGGAAAAGCCCAGTATGCTTATAGTGATGTCGAGAAAGAAGGTATTTTAGCTGAGTTTAGGAAAATAGCCAAAGTTTCGACTGATAAAAAAGAAAAAGCAAAGACCGTCGATGAAGACGGCGAAAACGGCGAGATTAAGATTTCCGGTTTGAATATTCAGCGCTATAAGGGGCTTGGCGAGATGAATCCCCAGGAATTATGGGACACGACCATGAATCCCGAAAACCGGGTTCTGCTCAAAGTAGAAATTAAGGAAGCCGAGGAAGCCGACCGTATTTTCGATGTTTTAATGGGTGTTGAAGTGGCACCGAGAAAGAAATTCATCCAGGCTTACGCCAAAGAAGTGAAGAATTTGGATATTTAGCAAATGAACAAATTTTTTGAATTTTTGAAAGACGTCCGGATTGAACTTAAAAAAGTTTCCTGGCCATCGCAGCAGGAAACTATTAAGCTCACCGGAGTCGTAATTTTAATGAGCGTGGCTTTAGCCGCCTTTTTAGGCTTACTTGATTTTGGATTTTTAACGTTGTTAAATAAATTACTATTTTAATTATATGCCAAAGCAGCTAGCTACATTGAAAAAACATTGGTACGCCATTCACACTTATTCGGGCTATGAAGAGTCAGTGGCGAAAAGTCTTGAGCAAAGGATTGATTCTTTGGGAATGCAGGAGAAGATTCTTCGCGTTTTAGTTCCGAAAGAAAAAAAGATAAAAATTAAAGGCGGCAAAAGATATACGGTTGAAGACAAGATTTATCCTGGCTATGTTTTGGTGGAAATGATCGTTACTGACGATTCGTGGTATGTGGTGAGAAATACGCCGAATGTCACCGGTTTTATTGGTTCAGGAACAGTGCCAACGCCGGTTTCCGAGGAAGAGATGCAGGTTTTAATGGGTCGGATGGGCGTGGAAGAGCCGAAATACAAGATTGAATTCAAGGTCGGTGACCATGTAAAGATCACCGACGGGCCGTTCAAGGATTTTGACGGCAAAGTCGCCGAGATTGACGAAAAAAGAGGAAAGGTTAAAGTATTAATTACGATGTTTGGAAGGGAGACGCCGGTTGAGTTGGATTTCTTGCAGGTAAAGAAGGTATGATTTTTGTCTGCGAATATTTGAGCAGCTACAAAAATCAATACCGAGCACATAATTTACTTTATGTATTATGTTTATCTAATTATCCGTCAAGATAAAACTTATATAGGTTATACAGATAACTTGATTAGAAGATTAAAAGAACATAAAGCGACAAAGCAAGAATTAATTTATTATGAAGCATACAAAAGTGAGATGGATGCGAGAACTAGAGAAAGAATGCTTAAACAAAGAGGACAAACGGTTAGAAGATTGAAAGAAAGAATTAAACTAAGTTTAGTATAAAATTAAATTATGTGCTCGGTGCTGAAATTTATAGTTACTCGCCGAGCTCGTAAATAAATTTCGCATGGCCAAGAAGATAAAAACAATTGTAAAAATTCAAATAACTGCTGGTCAAATTGAAACCCCGAAAATCGGTCAGGCTTTGGGTCCGCATGGCTTAAATCTCCAGCAAGTCATTCAACAAATTAACGAAGCAACCAAAGACAAGCACGGCGATGTTGTCCCGATTGATGTTACGATTTATGAAGATCGGACTTTTAGTTTGAAAGTAAAAACTCCGCCCGCTTCTTACCTTTTGAAAAAAGCAGCCGGAATTGAAAAAGGCTCGGGCGAAGCCAAAAAAACTAAAGTCGGCAAGGTGACTAAGGCGCAGGTTCGCCAGATCGCGGAAAAAAAACTCGAAGATTTAAATACTAAAGACCTTGAGCAGGCCACTAAGACAATTGAAGGCACGGCAAGGCAAATGGGAATCGAAGTGGAGAAATGAAGTTTATCAACATTGATTTCCCGAAGTCTTAATGATTAGATGAGTCAGGATTTTTTGTTCTTTTCACGAAGGAGAATAATGATGGCTAAACATTTTGGTGCGTTGCCTTATCAGATGATTCGGGAAATGATAGAGGGTGGTTTTATCGGACCCTATCCGCCGATTCTGTTTGATCAAAGTCTTTCCCAGGTTCAACCAGCCAGTTTTGACTTGACTTTATCTGAAGAGATTTACCGAGTCAGGTCTGTTTTTTTGCCTCGTCCCACGGAGTCAATTCGCAAGGCAATGCAAATTGTCTGTCCGGAAAAGCATAGTTTCGACAGTCCTCTTGATGTGGATGCGACTTATCTCGTTCGGCTTAGCGAGATGGTCGCCCTACCGCAGGAAGTTTACGGTTATGCCAATGCGAAGTCGTCCAGCGGTCGGAATGATATTCATGCCCGGATGCTGGCTGATGGCATCACTCGGTTCGATTCAATTGGTGAAAAGGGCTATCGGGGTTCTCTCTGGGCCTTAGTGACGCCAAGATCATTCAGGGTGAAGCTGAATCCGGGCGATTCACTTATTCAAATGCGGTTTTTCAACCGCGACACCCGCTTTGATGGCGATGACGAGCTTGAAATAGCTTACCAAAAGCACAAGCTGCTTTTTACTCCGGAAGGCGAGTTCATCGATTACAGCCGGCTGCAGATGAGGGATCATGACGGAACGCTCATCCTGACCCTTAATTTGGATTTTGACGTGGTCGGATTCCGGTGCGAAAAGAGTCAGGAGGTCCTTGATTTTTCAAAGAGAGCTTTTTACAAACCGGAAGATTTTTTTCAACCGATTCCGAGGCAGAAAAACGGTTCGGTTATTCTTCGGCGCGGAGATTTCTACATCTTTACGACGAAGGAATTTTTCCGAGTTCCATCGGAGTTGGCAGCGGAAGTCGTGCCGGTTGACATCAGAGCCGGCGACTACCGGGTTCACTATGCCGGCTACTTTGACCCGGGCTGGGGCTTGGGGTTTGATGGTTCGTTGAATGGTGCGCCGGCGGTCTTGGAAATTAGGCCGTTTGAAGATAATTTGGTCATTCGCGATGGCCAGCCGATTTGCAAGATAAAGTTTGAGCGGATGGCTGAGATTCCGGAAATGGTCTACGGCCAGACCGGTTCTCACTATCTTCATCAGAGAGGTCCGCGGCTCTCGAAGCATTTCAAGACATGAGGGGGTTGTGAGAGTTGAGAGTGGGAAAATCTCGGAATACGTGCCTCCAAGAGCAATCGCGGAGGCACTTTTTTAGTTCCGTAGAGGAGAATCTACGGCTGAACCGGCGCTACCCAATTGGTTTCAGGATATCCGTTTCCCCAGCGCGGAGCTGCTGCGCCGTTTATGCGTTGTCCGTTTGATGCCAGTCCGGGTCCGTCAGTGAAAACATCAAGGCCCAGTCCGCTTGGCTGATGAACTAGCCAGTCGCAGGAAATTGGCTGGCCAGTATTTGGTTGTGGGCAATTGTTTTCAACCCCGCCTTGTTTCTTTAATAATCTCCAGCCATCAGCACGATTCTTCCAAGCAGTGGCGTTTAAAATTATCCCGGCTTCAGTATGAGAAATGGTGGGTCCGTATTTTGACCGTTCGGTCTGAAGGTCGGCAAGCAATGAAGCTGCCGGTATTGGACCTCCGGGGTTTATGTTTACAGTGTTGCCCGTGTTAGTTCCCAATCCGGGAAGATCAAATGAATTTTTAACGAGATCAGGATTGATTGTGTTTAAAATTAAATAGGAAGCCAAAAGTATAATTGCGCCGATGAGAGAATTGGTCATTTTTTCTTTGGCTTGGCCGATCGGCCCGGGTCGGCCGGCGGCAGTGAACCATAAAAGGCCGGCCCAGAGAAAATTTATAAAGACGGCAATGCCGACTAAAGCCAAAGCCCAATTAAAAATGTCTTGAATGAGTTTTGTAAATTCCATATTTAAATTGTATAAAAGATTGTGTTAAATTGAAACTATGAATTATGAACCAGTAATCGGGCTGGAAATCCACGCTCAATTAAAAACTAAAACCAAGATGTTCTGCGATTCAAAAAATGACTCGGATGAAAAGCACCCCAATGTTAATATTTGTCCGATTTGTACGGGCCAGCCGGGAACTTTGCCAGTCGCCAATCTGGAAGCAATAAAAAAGACGATTCTGCTTGGTATGGCCTTGGATTGCCGTATTGCCGAGCATACTTTTTTTGAGAGGAAAAATTATTTTTATCCTGATTTGCCAAAAGGCTATCAGATTTCGCAATATCAGGCGCCGCTTTGTGAGAGAGGGGAATTAAATATTAAAGGGAAGAAAATTAGGGTGAGGAGGGTTCATATAGAAGAGGATACCGGCCGTTTGTTTCACGACCCCAAGGGTAAATACAGTTTGATTGATTTTAATCGGGCCGGGGTGCCGCTCTTGGAGTTAGTGACCGAGCCGGATCTGCATTCCGGCGAAGAAGTCAGGAAGTTTGGAGAAGAGCTCCAGATGATTTTGAGATATTTAGGTATTTCTGACGCTGATATGCAAAAAGGGCAGATGCGAGTAGAGGTGAATATGTCTTTAAGGAAATCGGGAGAAAAGCTTGGAACAAAAGTTGAGCTGAAAAATATAAATTCATTTAGGTATGCCGCCCAAGCCGTGGACTATGAAATAAAAAGGCAAACCGAAGTTTTGGAAGATGGCAAAAAAGTAATTCAGGAAACTCGGGGTTGGGATGAAGTGAAGCAGAAAACATTTTCTCAAAGGACTAAGGAAGAGGCACAGGATTACAGATATTTCCCGGAGCCGGATCTGCCACCGATAAATACAAAAGACTTAGGCTTGGAAGGAATAAGGGCGATGCTGGTTGAGTTGCCGAGCCAAAGGCGGGAAAGATTCAAGAAATTATATAATCTGCCGGAGCATGACATTGAAGTTCTGACTTTGAATAAACAGCTCGGCGATTATTTTGAGAAAGTCGTTTCAGAGTTGAATGCCTGGGACAAATTAAGCCATCTCAAAAAACCACCGAAAGAACACGAGGAAAAGTTAATAAAACTGGCGGCGAATTATCTGATTACCGAACTGGCTAAACTTTTGTATGAAAGGGGGACGGGATTAGAGGAGATGGATTATATAAAAATCACTCCGGAAAATTTTGCCGAGTTTATTGCCCGAATTTATCATCAGGAAGTTTCTTCTTCTGGGGCGCAGGCCCTACTTAAAGAAATGTT
Organism: Parcubacteria group bacterium RIFCSPHIGHO2_02_FULL_40_12; assembly: GCA_001824375.1. GTDB lineage: Bacteria > Patescibacteriota > Minisyncoccia > 2-02-FULL-40-12 > 2-02-FULL-40-12 > 2-02-FULL-40-12. Next base: position 10,698 of record MHXE01000003.1, read on the forward strand.
TGAGACCGGTGAAGACCCGAGCGTGATTATTGAGAAAAAAGATTTGGCCCAAGTTTCAGATGCCGAAGAATTAGCCCAAGCGGCTCAGGAAGTTATTGCTGAAAATCCAAAGCCAGTGGAAGACTATAGAAAAGGCAAAAAAGAGTCGCTGCAGTTTTTGGTGGGGTTGGTGATGAAAAAAACTAAAGGCAAGGCCAATCCCCAAGTGGCGAGAGAGATTTTGGAGAAAGAGCTTTCTTGATTTTAATTCTATACTTGTTTTTGTAGATGATTCAGGTGATCCAGGTTTTAAATTAGAAAAGGGTTCGAGCCGCTATTTTATTATAGCTTTAGTGATTTTTAAGGATGAGCTTGAAGCAGAAAAGACAGCTGTTGCGATAAAAGAATTCAGACGTTCGCTTAAATTTCCTGATGAAATGGAATTTAAGTTTCATAAATCGAGTTCTAAAATTAAAGAGCAGTTTTTGAAAATTATAAATAAATTTGATTTTTCAGTTAGATATCTAGTTGTAGATAAAAGAATCATACGGAGTCAAGAATTAAAAAGTAATAAAAATTCTTTTTACAGTTATGCGATCAAAATGGTGCTTCAATATAGTAATGATGAAATTTTAGATGCAAAAATAAAAATCGATGGCAGTGGCGACAGAGTTTTTAGAAGGAATTTTATTACTTACTTGCGTAAGCATCTCAATTCAGAACAACGTAAAATTATGAAAAATTGCAAGTTAGTTGATTCAAAAGAAAACGTACTTATCCAGATGGCAGATATGATTGCGGGGAGTATACATAGATTTTACGATAAAACTAAAAAAGATTACGAGAAATTTAAAGCTGTTATAAATAGACACATCACTGACGAATGGAGATTTAGATAACAAAAAACAGCCCCAAGGGGCTATTCCCAACCACGTTCCTATCCTGGTGTCCCAGGCACGCCGCCGTCCGGCGACAGTTCGGAATACAGGTTTTTATATTTAGATATTAGCAGAAAATTAGTAGAAAGTAAAGATTTATCCACAGGCAAGTGTATTTTATCTGTTTAGTCTGCTCAAACGGCACTCGGCCGTCTACTGGCCAACAAGAACATTAAGGGTGCCAAGCGATTCATCGGCACTCTGGTAGACCAACTCTAAATTGCATCAGTTCATTCCCGCCCCGCAGGAGAGCAAGTTCATGCTGAATATTCAAACGTTCCTGCGGGGCGTTTTCCGGGTAGTGAAAGTTTTGATGGCGGCTTCCGCCGCTGGTATCCGAAAGGATTCAAAACTTCTACTGCCCGGTTTTCTTTTGTCTAAGAAATTTTATAGAATCAGGATATGGCCGAAATTCATTTGGTTGAAAAACAGATTACCAAAGCGGAGCTCAAGAAAATCGCTGAGGAAAGATTCGGCGATTTGGTGAAAGCGGTTGTGGATATTCGGCAGGAAATTATGGCTGTCGGAGGAGGATTTCATTCTGACGAACAATCTTTTTTGATTGAGAAACACAACTCAAAGGGAGAAGACACCTGGGGCATAAATCTTTATCCCGATAAACCAAAAAATGAAATGATAGAATTTGATTCTGTTATAAATATAAAACCGTTGCGGAATAATCGTTCCCGCGACATAGAAGATCCGGAAATTAAAGAAAAAATAAAAAAAATCGTAGCTGAATTAATTTTGGATTAAAAATATGAATGCGAATCAGTACAAAGAGAGTTTAAAAGAAAGTTGGGATAAATATTCTTTAGAGGAGCAGTTGGCCAATATCGGAGCTGAAGTTGGCAGATCGTCTAAATGGCAGAACAAAGATCAAAAGTTATTTGAAGGAGCAAAATACAGAGCTTTGGAACTTTTTGATTTGACTATGGGTGACTCCCGGTGGAAAGGGCATTTGAAAGAGATAGCTCTGGTGCGTGAATTATTCTGCGAGGCTTCTGAAAAAGGCAAAATTTACGAAACCACACTCAAAGATTTAGAAAGATACTTTATTCCTTTTATGGTGATATCAAGAAAATTAGCGGCCTGAAATTTCTACTTGCATTCTCCTTGATGGGCTATTTCAACTCTGGCGGTGGAGGCAAAGCAGTCATTAGAATAAGTCCTTCCGTCAACTCCGCAGACCGGATCATAAACCAAAATGCAGGCCACTTCGCCGCTTTCGGATTTTTGCTTGTCTTGCTGGACCTGTTCTAGAATCTTATTGATTCTTTCTATTTCTTTTTGGATTTCTTCAGGAGTTTGCGAGCCTTTGTCTCTTTGGTTGTTCCAGACAAAAAATCCTGTTGCTGCCACAGAGATTATAACCAACCAGATTATAATTTTCTTTTTTGCGGTCATTTTTACTTTCTGATGGTTTTAATGCTATCATTTTTTAGCATAATATCCAAACTGTTCTTTCTATTTAAAGGGGGTGGCACATGGCTAAAGTTCGTTGGCGGAGATGGAGAGCTGCTTGGCCTTTTTTTGTGGCTGGATTATGCATCGCCGCAAACATAGACTTGATCGTAATTCCGGCAGTTAGAATCGCAATTCCGGCGCCGAATTTACAGAGGGCGGTGATTGGCGTTTTAGCGACGGCCGAGATAGCTTTTATAATCTGGTTTTTTGTTTTTCTGGCTCGTACGAACGGCTCGCGCCGCTTGAGGCGCTTGCCGATGTTTTTTCGCTATATTGCCTGGCGTTTCAACCCAGAAAGATTCAGGGATACCAGCTGGCATCGTTTGATGTTGAGGTGGGGAGCGCCGTTGATTCTGGCAGCGAGTCTTCTCCCGGAACCAGGAATACGTTTTATAGCTGCACATGTTTGTGCCATTACCCAAAGCTGGATTATGATCTTAACGCTGATTTTCGGCAATGCAGTGAAGACGATGGGTGTTGTGTACGTCTGGAATGTAGTAGATATACCGTTTTGGCTATTTCCGGTTCTGGTTATTGGATTCGTTCTTTGGGTGAGTTTGGATTTTTTTCGTTGGCGGAGGAGAGTCGTTTTCAAAGGGGCTGTTTCCTGATTACAGGAGCAGCCTCTATTTTTTTTCAGAGATTTCTTTTTTGAGCTTTTCAATCAATTCTTCAATTTTGATTTCTGTTTCTTTATTTTTATGGCGGACATTTATTGATTCATTTTTTTCTTCTTTTTTGCCGACAACCAAAATGTAGGGGATTTTTTGCAGTTCTGCTTCGCGGATTCTTTTAGGCAGGGTTTCTCCGGATTCGTAGATTTCTGTCCGGATTCCGTTTTCTTTCAGTTGGTTATAAATTTTTTCGGCATACTCTTTTTGCTTTTCCGAAACCGGAATCAAAACCGTCTGAACCGGCGCGAGCCAAAGCGGAAAAGCGCCTTGAAAGTGTTCAGTCAGCATTCCTATAAATCTTTCAAAAGTGCCGAATATAGCTCGGTGAATAATGGCCGGCCTTTGCGGTTTGCCGTTTTCATCTATGTATTCTAATTCAAATCTTTCTGGGATTTGGAAATCCAATTGAGCGGTAGCCAAAGTCCAAGTTCGGCCTAAGGAGTCCTTAATGTCAAAATGAATTTTCGGGCCATAGAAAGCACCTTCGCCTTTCAGGATTTGGTATTTGAGCCCCGTGTCTTTCAGGGCTTCTTTTAAAATTATTTCAGCTTCGTCCCATAATTTTTTATCACCCATCGCTTTTTCCGGACGGGTTGCTAAGCCATAGCTTACCGGCAAGCCGAGTTTTTTATAAAATTCCTCGGTCATTTTAAGAATGCTGGTAAATTCGGATTTAATCTGGTCTTGGCGGCAATAAATATGGGCGTCATCCATAGTAAATTGGCGGACGCGAAACAGGCCGCCTAAAACTCCGGATAATTCGTTGCGATGCAGCCGGCCGAGTTCAGCTAGCCGCAAAGGCAAATCGCGGTAGCTTCTGATTTTTGTCTGATAAACCAAGGCGCTCTCGGGACAGTTCATTGGCTTTAAAGAGTAAATTTCATTTTCAACATCGAAGTTAAACATGTTCTGTTTGAAAAATTCCCAATGGCCTGATTTTTCAAAGAGCGATTTTTTGACCATTATCGGGGTGGAGATTTCCTGGTAATTGTTTTTGTCTTGCAGTTCCCGGATATATTTTTCAAGCTCTTTGAAAATCACCATTCCTTTGTGGTGCCAAAATGGGGCGCCTGGCGCCACTTCATGAAAACTGAAAAGATCCAGCTTCCGCCCGATATCGCGATGGTCTTTATGTTCAGACACCCCGAAGTAGAATTTCGGAAAATCTCTTAGTCTGTTTTATTTGACTAGAAGACTTCCTAAACCCTAGTTTATCTAGTTGCCCTCATAATTAAATTCATAGCGAGATTTAAATAAATTATTCCGAAATTCACTACGGGGCAAGTTAACAAAAATATATCAAAATGAATTTACATTTACAAATTATTTGCGGTGTGGTTTATTGGTTTCAGTACAAGGAGGAGAGTATGTCACTTGAACTTATTGCAACAGGGGTAGTTCGGGACCCTAAAACCGGTCAAGAGAAAGAAATCGAAATCGTGACTGGTTTGATTGGGTCTGCTGAACAAGCACTAGTGGATGGTATCCGTTGGCAGTTTGAACAGGATGCAAGAGAAATCGATTGCGTGCCTGTCAGGTTTTCCGGAGTGCTAACCGCTCGCACGCACAGTCCTGTACGGTATCCATAGCTTTAACTTCTATGTACGTTCCTTCTGAAGCCGCATGGTTTGTCCAGCGGCTTTTCGTTTTTTGATTTCGTCCGAATAGCATAGCGAAAAGCCCGCAGGGTATAGCCATTGAGGAAGTTCAGGAGGCCGAGTAGCATGGTAAGTCAAGATTGTTTAAAGTTCTGCGTAGCTTTTTAGCGAAGCAGAACGAGTCTTGACTTTACGAGGCCGTATGTACAGCGAACAAAACTCGTTGGGTTTTGTGAGCGGTTCCGAAATGGCTGTACCCGAGAGGCTTTTCGGAACCGCTCACAAAACCCAACGAGTTT
>MHXE01000004.1 GCA_001824375.1 Parcubacteria group bacterium RIFCSPHIGHO2_02_FULL_40_12
CTTAACGCTTTCATTAAATATTCTATCAGAGCCATTTCTTCTATTCTAAGAAAAGCCAAGGCTCCAAAAACGGCAATAATGATAATTGAGACAAAAATCAGCCAGAAGCCGGTCAGGAACCGGATGATCATTAAAAGCAGGCCGACGCCTATGGCCACCCAGATAAACTGTTTCCAGGTTAAAGGTCCGACTATTTTGGTTTCTGTTTCAATAAATTGGGGGACTTGGAATTTCATACTTTAAATTCTTTTCTTAGGTCAATAACACTGTCATCTCCGCCAGGGACTTTGTCTATTTGCTGTTTGAAATTTTGTTTTGGCGCCATTTTGGCGAATTTCTCGATATGTATTTTTTTAAGTTCATCCAGAATCGGAGCGAAAAGTTCGGCAACAATTAATCCGGCAATGATTTTGGCTTTTTGTTCGTCAACAATAACTCTTTGTCTGATTTGTTCAATTATATTCCCTAAGTAAGAATCAGCTACGATTATTTCCATAACTATTTTAGCGATTTCTTTTGATTGGCTTTGGTTAAGGTTCAAAGGAATTGATATTCGGTCTTTTATGAAATCAGCTGGCCCAGTACTAAAGACAAAATCTAGAGTGCTGTCTAAAGATTGTTTTAGCTTATTATGAAATTCAATATATTTAATTTGATCACTTTTAATTTGATCTACGTAAACACTATAAGGGTTATATGTTTTTGATTCGCCTAAATTTAGCATTATAATTTCTAGCGAGACCGCAATAAGTATTAATACTTATTGCGGTCGAACGAGGTAATTTCGCACATGGTGCTTATATTCCGGCCATAGTGGCCGCATCATTGAAGACTCTAAGCTCGTCCACGTCTTTACTTTCCCGGATTAGCCATTTTCTAACCTCTTCGGCATATTTCCTTGCGTTGCCAATATCTGTTGTTGCTTTATTATACAGTAAATCTCCCAAAGCAGATTTAAAGTCTGGATTATTCCAAATCTCTTTTCCATATTTTGTAAAGTCTTTAGAGCCAGTTTTCTTAATCTGTTTTAGTATTGCATCGACTATGTCTGTTGGGTAATCAGCAGGGTCATCAAATTCTGTAGTTGGGTTATTGAAGTTATATTCACCCGTGACAACCGGGTTGATTTCGCCGACAAATTTCTTAGCTTCTCTTCCGGCTTTTGTATTTCTGCCGCCGAGTGTCTCATACATTGTTTCAAATGCAGCAGAATCAAAGGATCTGTCTTGAATAACTCTTTTCCCGTCATCAGAAGCAGCGAAGTTATAACCGATTCTTTTAGCTTCAAGCGGTGTTCTCGCGTCTCTAAGTATAGGAATTAATTCCTCCGCCTTTATGCCGCCAAACTTGCCTTCTTTCCATTCGGAGAATACTTTAGTTAAAGCAAGGGGCATATCTTTAAAATTAGCTACGGCTTGATTGAACAATGTCACATCTAGCTGTCCTTTCTTAGCTAAAGCATTAATAGCAGCAAGAGTTTCTGGGTCTTTTGCTCCCCTTGCAACTTTAGTTCTGAGTTCGTCAATAATTGCAGTTTCTTCAGCAGTTGATCTGGCTTGCTTGAATCTGTTTTCAATATTTCTAGTTTCTTTTTCAGCTTTATCAACTGTATCCCTTTGAGCTACAAAAGTTGGCCCTAGGCCGGCTTGAGTTCTAAGCCAATCTTCAGTTTTTGCTTCTCTGGCTTCTCTTTGAGTCGCTCCGAACATTCTCCTTCCGAAAATAGGGATTCCCCCTTCTTTGAAATCTTTTTGGACCTTGCCGACTGCGCCAGCTGCTCCCGAACCCGCATAGAGAAAGTCGGTCGTGGCGCTGACACCGCGTCTGACTCCTTTCCAGGTTCCGAAGAAGCCAGCAGTTATCCAACTATACATACTGGCAGAAAGACTTTTCATATACATTAATCCGGCGAAAAAAAGACCAACTGTAACTATCCAAATTACAACTCGGCCTAAAGGGAGTCCTAAGCCGGGCACAGCCGTGGCTAGATTAAAAGCAGGACCTAATCCATCTACAAATGCTTTCAGTCTTTCGTTGAAAAAGATCACAAAATAGATTAGTGCAAAAAGAGGTATGGGGATTGAGGCCCAGGAAAGCAGTTTCTGCCACCAGGCGTTCCAACTCTGTTTTCTGATGGCCGGAAGGGTTAACCCAAGCCAGGCAATAGGAGAAACGAGGATTAAGCCTATAAGCATCGGAATTCTTACCCAGATGATTAAAGCGATCCATGAAAGAATAAAAGCGTTAATGATGCTATTGGCGCCCCTGAATGCTATTTCCCTGAAAAAAATTTCTGTTGTTCCAGTCGCGCCCTTAATAAGATCAAGCGCATCTAAAGAAAGGTTCTCAACACTAAATAAATCTTGAACCGCCAAAGCATTGGCTATTTTTTCTGAAATTCCTTGGCCAAGAGGATTTAAAAATATTGATGCCGGAATCCAAAAAAGTCTTATTATCTCGCTAGCAATAACCATACTGAAATTTATGAGCAAGGCCGCGATAACTAATTTCGGCAGTAAGTCGCTGGCTTTATAATCTTTAACATTGAAAATTGTGGCGAAAGCAATGACCAAGAGAATCAAAATAAAAAAGATATTCACGAAGTCGCGCATCAATGTCCAGACAGTTTGGATTACTGTAACCCTCTGGGGATCTAAGAGAATATTTTGGAGATCAATGCCCGAACTAATAAGTCCGCCGGCAATAGTATTAATGCCAACTGAAATTGCTACAAATGCGCCAACGGAAAAAATCCCTTTTAATAAACCCAGAATTAAAGGAATAAGAGCTAATACACCAGCTATAATTAATGGCATTGCAGTCTATCTTTTAAAAATTATTATCTGTCATTTACTAAATTTATTGGACACAGCTAAGCGGAATATCGCCGGTATAATTGCTCTGGGCTGCTTGTCTGATGGTGCGATTTGCGTCTCCGGCCGCAATCACCGCATCATATCTTTCCATTGTCGGGTCGCCGCTGGTCCAGACCGCGATAAGGTCACCGTTATTAGGATTATCATTTCCATTCAGAACACTGGTAGTGGCGTTGAATCCGGCTGACTGCAGTTCTTGGGCTACCAGATTAAGGAAGGTAAATGAGTTGGCTGTTGTATTGAGTGCATCAGCTATTCCATCGGGGTTATCCGTGATTACTGTATTGATTGCTATATCAAGGTTTCCTTCGTAATTTGGAGTTCCGCCTTGGTCAGAGCAGAATCCATTCCCTTCACCGCCGTTATTCTCTCCAGGAGGGCCTGCATAACAAGCGTTAACACAGGCATTCAATTCTGAACCGGCGTTTGAACAGTTATAGCCGTCGTCGGCCGGCGTACAATATGTTTGGGTGCAGTTTTCAACACAGACATCGGCTGGATCGGGGGTGTAATCTATTGATCCTCCCACATCCGGCAGTTCTACCGGCGGAGTGGCGGCATCCGGTGCGCCAAGATTTTTTAATCTTGCGACAACAACGTCAAACATATCAATGAGGAGTTCATTTATTTCGTCTGTACTGACTATCCAGTCAAGTTCAGAACCTAAGGCTTTATTCGTGCTTTCTGCGAGAGTAAAACCGGGAGTTTGGATATTTTTATAAACAACGCATCTCCCCACGATATCAAAAGAAAGACAGCTGTCTGAAGCATTCTCTCCTCTTTTACCGGTAAAGCCATGAGCAGTAGCTTCATAGATATTAATTCTTTCTTCAATCGCCCGTTGTTTAATTAGTTCTTCATTTGCCAATCCGATCGCTCCAAAAATGTTATTTTGCGGCTGGAGCATTCTTTCCCACATATCCCAGCCGCCTCCTTGGCTGAAATCTTTGGCAAAAACAGCATAGTTGTTTTCAACTATCGGATCGCACCTTGCGGCAATCAGATATTCTTGAAGAGAATCAACTCGTCGATTCAGGCCGCTTTGAACTAATCCGCTGACTGGGGTCGGTTGCAACAAATTGAAAACTGAGCTTTCTTTGATATGGCTGCAAAGCAAGGGAGGTATGCTGCCATCCCCATTCGCCGCAATATATAGAAGGCCCCGCCAGATATTTTCTCCTCTTTGCTGGCCCTGAAGAGTGAAGTCTCTCCAGTTTTGGACATAGACCGGTCCGCCATCTCTGCCTTGGTCTCGAACGATGTCCAGTATTCCTCCAATCATTCTTGTAAGTGCTTGCCTGGCTATGCATCTGGCTATCGTGTCTTCTATTGTTTCTTTGGCGATATCTTGTGAGGGAGGACCTTCAGCTATTACTTTTTGCGGACAATTAACCAAGCCTCCTGTAAAATATGATATACCCGCGCAAACAGCCGCCCTGATAGCCGCCTTTATAGCCTTAACCACTTCGTTAAGGACATCTTTCAAGAATTGCTTTAATCTATTTCTAAGAGCGCATTTGCCTATGTTAGTAATATCGCCTATCAGAGCGAAAGCAGAAAAGTAGGGCAATATAATTCCGGTTAGTACAAGAATAGTCAAAAATTTTACAGATTTTCGATTACTCATCGATTTTTATTCAGTCTTGGCAGCTCCTCGGTGAATACAGTAAGAATATTTCGGAAAGACATCATTGCTTGAATGGGATCAGAATCAGCCTTGGTTAAGTGGGAATAGCTTAATGCCATACTTTTAAAAGATTTGATAATAAATTTATGTTGTTCAGACAGCATTTTTGGAACTGGGCTTGTTTCGAGTATTGATAGATTTTGAGTTAAATCAAAAACTCTTTCCGAAGCAAAACTGCGAAGATTTTGAAATGATTTATTATCGGAGCGAAGTTTAGACTCTTCAAAAAAATTAGTATCATCGACTAGATCCACCAAATTCAGGATGCTTTCTCCTTCTTTTTCAGCCATAGACATAATAAGAGGCGATATTTTATTTTCGTAAGTTTTAATTGTCTCATAGCTGTCGGGAACGACATTCGCTGATATTTGATTGGGGGAAAGATTAATTTGGGATTGATAGAGAATTTCATCGACCACCAAGTTTAACGATTTTACATAATCCGGGCTGTCGGGTTTCAAAGAGCCTTCAGCAAGGCCGGATAAGGCCAGTTCCGAAACCCTTTTTGTCAGATTTTTAATTAACTCGTCGTTTGGCCCCGAAATGGTTGGGTTTCGGTTAGAAGTGATTTCTTCTCCGTCAAGGAAGCCGTCACTATCGGTATCCGGATTTAAAGGATCAGTTCCATAGAGCGGTTCTTCATAGTCAAAGAGGCCATCTTTATCAATATCGCTTTGGTTGAAATAACTAGAGTTTTTTTTGTCAGTTTCTTGACCTCCTTCTTCAGCTGATGGATCTGTCGGGTTTAGGATGCTTGCTTTTAAATATGAAAGACTATTTATATTTATAAAAAAACCGATAATGATAAAAGCTGCGACTGCTGTCATTCCCCCGAGTAAAACTTTTATTTTTGCAGGAATTTTGTTCATTTAAATGCAAACAAATCTACTTTTGGTAGTCTGTGTATATTTTGTTACTATTATACCACTTTTTTGTGAGTAAATAGGTAAAAAACTGTGTATATCTAGTTCAGTAGTTTTTCGAGGGTTATCCAGGCTTTTAGCTCGAGTTGTTCTGGTCTAGATTTTAAATTAATTTCAGCTTTTTTTAGAGCTTTTTCAATTTCGATTTTTTCCTTTTTAAGATTGATAGAAAGAGAATTTATTAATTGTTTTCTTTTCCCTGAAAATCCAGCTCTGGTTATTTTGAATAACTTTTCAGGATTTTCGCTTGGCAATTTTTCTTTCGGCATCAGTTTTATTATCGCTGAATCGACTTTTGGCCGGGGCCGGAAATTTTCTTTGGAGATGTACCCGACTATTTTTGGTTCTGCGAAAAACTGGACTGAAAGGGCAAGTAGATTCATTCTCGGTGATTTAGAGATAATTCTTTGAGCCACTTCTTTTTGGATGGTCAAGACAATCAATTTTGGTTTTGGCCATTTTTCCAAGATTATCCTTAAAAGATTCGAAGTAATATAATAGGGGATATTGGCAACAATTTTATAATTTTCAATTAATGTTTCAATTTTCAATTTTAAAACGTCAGATTCTACAATTTCTACATTTTTGTTTTTAAATTTTTCTTTAAGGCTTTCTATGAGCCGGCGGTCTTTTTCAATGGCAATTACTTTTCCAGCTTTAATAGATAATTTTTCAGTCAGATTTCCGGTTCCCGGGCCGATTTCTAAAACTGTGTCATTGTTTGAAATTTCCGCCGCCGCGACAATTTTATCCAGTATTCGCGGATTTATGAGAAAGTGCTGACCAAGCGATTTTTTAGGTATAACTGATAATTTCATCTTCTCCTAAAGTTTCTAAATTTGAGGTAAAGTTAATTGTTTCTTTTGGCAGTTCTTCTAAAAACCTTGATTGTACGCCCTGCGAAGTGGTTCCAAAAATCATTCGTGAACGGGTAAAAGTAATAAAGACCCTTCTTTTTGCCCGGGTAATTCCGACATAGCAAAGCCGTCTCTCTTCTTCCAGTTCAATCGGGTTATCCAAGCTTTTTGAGTGAGGCAATAATCCTTCTTCTATTCCGACTAAAAATACAGCCGGAAATTCAAGGCCTTTCGCCGAATGCAAAGTCATCATGTAGATTACATTTTTATCTTCTTCTATATTTTCTGTTTCTTGAATCAAGGCCACTTCTTCGAGAAATTTATTAATCGCTTCGTCAGTTTTGAATGAATTATATTTTCTGGCCACGGTTAGAAGTTCTTTTACGTTTTCCCAACGCATATATCCTTCTTCGGTTTTTGTATCAAGATGGGTTTTATAGTCAATTTCATTAACTATGTATTTCATCAGCTTAGTTAATTCAAAATCATTTGTTTTCTGTTTTATTTTTTCCAGAGTTTTGCCAAAAGAATATATGGCAAACTGCGATTTTGCCGGGAGATCATTGATTTCTTTTGCTTTGAGCATTGATTCAAAAAGATTCAGATTATTTTTTCTTCCGAATTCCGTCAGCCGTAAAAAGGCCACCTTTCCTATCCCTCGAGTCGGGACATTATAAATTCTTTGCAAACTCACGAAATCATTTGGGTTAGCCAAAATTCTTAGATAAGCCAGGATGTCTTTTACTTCTTTTCTCTCGTAGAATTTTAAGGCCCCGATAATTTTATATGGAAACCCTTGGGTTAAAAATTCTTCCTCAATCGGCCTTGACTGGGCATGAGTTCGGTAGAGAATCACAAAGTCGCTGAGCTTGTATCCTTTTTGCATCAGCTGTTTCATCTTTTCAATAATAAATTTAGCTTCTTCTCTCTCATCCTCCAGCTGGGCAATCGATATTTTCTCTCCTTCAGTATTCTCTGTCCAAAGTTCTTTTTCATGGCGGTAAACATTATTTTTTATCAGTCCTTGGCCGGCATTCAATATTATTTTTGTTGAGCGGTAGTTTTGCTCTAGCCGGATTATTTTTGCTTCCGGAAAATCTTTTTCGAAATTAAGCATGTTGCGAAAATCCGCATTCCGCCAGGTGTAAATTGACTGATCAGTATCGCCGATGGCAAAAAGATTTCTGTATTTTTGAGACAGCATTTTTGTCAGGCTGTACTGCGAAGTATTGGTATCCTGATATTCGTCGACTAAAATATATTTGAACTGGTTTTGGTATTTTTCCAAAATTTTTGGGTTTTCTTCGAAAAGCTTGGCAGTCAGCATTATTAAGTCGTCAAAATCCATGGCATTGGCTTTTTGAAGTTCTCTTTGGTAAGCGCTATAAATCTGGCTTACTGTTTTTTCATAGTAGCTTCCTGCTTGATTTTCAAAGTTTTTTGGATCAATTAGTTGGGATTTTAACCTTGAAATCCGGTTCAGGATTGAATAAGTGTTTAGTTTTTTCTGGCCATACCCCAGATCTTCCGCTACTTTTTTAAGTAGACTTAACTGGTCATCTTCGTCATAAATGGTGAAATTTTTTGAGAAACCCAAAGTTTTAGCTTCATTTCTTAAAATTTTGGCGCAAGTCGAATGGAATGTTCCGATTAGGGGTTGGTTTGAATATTTTTTCAAACCAAGAATTTTTTCAACTCTTGCTTTCATTTCCTGTGATGCCTTATTTGTGAATGTCACAGCCAGAATATTTTCCGGTTTGATTCCGGAGTTAATCATATAGGCGATTCTGCGGGTCAGAGTCGCTGTTTTTCCACTGCCTGGCCCGGCAATTATTAAAACCGGCCCTTCTGTGGCCTTGACTGCTTCAATTTGGTTTTGGTTTAAATCTTTTAGAATTTCTTCGCCCGACATTTATGGACTCGGGCAGAATCGGACTGCCGTCTCCGCAATGCGAATGCGGTGTGTTACCACTATACTACGAGCCCCAAAAGTGAATAAATAGCATTCTTTACTTTCTAAAAATACGCTATAATTTAAAGAATGACAAGCATTTTGGATTTAAAAGATCCAAAGAATCACAAGGTTAATAATAATCATTTATTTAACGATATTTTTGACGAGAATCCAGCTGATGGTGGAGGGGCTGGGATGATGCCGATTGAACCTACTCTAAAATCAGAGAATGAGCATCATTTGAACGATTTTTTAAATAAAATTGACAATGATAAAGAAATTCCAGATAATCCAGGAATTATGCAGGATGCCACGGGATTGCCAGCGATTTTTACCTCCTATTCATGGACTTTGCCGGACAGACACCACGAACTTATCAGTCATGCCTGGAGAAAGGCGGTAATTGTAATTCTGGTAGGAATGGCTTTTCTAGCTTTGTTCTGGCAGGGGAGTGTTTTGACTGCCATGACTTTTTTTGCTTTGGCTTTGGTGACTTCAATGCACTTTTGGCGGGAAATTCAGTATCATAAATATGAAGTTCATCCCCACGGCATAGTAATCAGCGATAAGTTTTATCACTATCATGATCTGGATTCTTTTTGGATTCATTATCATCCGGAAGGCTATCACGAGTTAAGTCTTTGCACTGGAAAGTTATTAAACCACTATATTAAAATTCCTCTTCTGGGCCAGGATCCTTTAGAAGTCCGCGATGCCTTAGCTATGTATCTGCCGGAAGAGCGCCACGAAGAAGGATTGGAGGATTTATTGAGAAGGAAGTTGGGACTCTGACTTTTAATGTTGGTAAAATTAAATTGTATTTTGATTCGGATTGATGTAAGAGAGTAATACCGATGTCAATCCGAAGTTATAAGAGATACGGCGATAAAGTTAAAAAAAGAGCCGAAGAATTAAGAAAAGGCGGGAAGAGTTATAGAGAGATTTATGAAGTTTTTAAAATTCCTAAAAGTACTCTTTCTACTTGGTTTGGTAAGAAGTACCCGGGTGTTTTTGATAAAAAAGCTCAATTAAACCACCTTGAAAAGATAAGACCGTTAGCGTTGAAAGTTTTAAAAAAAGAAAGAGAAAGATTAGACGAATTGCTAAAAAAGAGAGTCTATCAAGAAATTGAGGAATACCCTTTTAATAATATCGGTTTTTATAAATCGATATTGGCAATATTGTATTGGGCTGAAGGTGGTAAATATAATAACAGTCCGGTAAATTTTGCTAATACCGATCCGAAGTTAGCAAAATTATTTATAACCTTATTAAGGAAATGCTATAAGGTTGATGAAGATAAACTTAGGGTACGAATTCATTTGCATTATTACCATAATATTAAAAAATCAAAAAAGTTTTGGTCGTCTACTTTAGATGTTCCAATAAGTCAGTTTGGCAAGATTTATATTAAAAAACGCAGTAAGACAAAAAAATTTAGGAAGAACTTTATGGGTATTTGTTTTATTCGATATCATAGCAACGGGATGAGAAAAGAAATAATGGAGTTAGCCTACTAATTGCACGATAATATTATTAAGCCCTTGTCGTCTAATGGACAGGACGCGACTTTGCGGAAGTCGTAATGTAGGTTCGAATCCTGCCAAGGGCACCAATATCAAACTTTCCGATTTTTGCCCGA
>MHXE01000005.1:0-9444 GCA_001824375.1 Parcubacteria group bacterium RIFCSPHIGHO2_02_FULL_40_12
ATTTATCATATTTTTCTTGTATCTTTGATTCAAATGCTCAACTCCACTAACACGTCTAATTTATTCCTGCGTCTTGGATTGACCTTTGTTTTTTTGTGGTTTGGAATTGATAAATTTATCAATCCGGAATACTGGGTCAACGCCTGGCTGCCTTCATGGTTTCAGGGAATTTTGGCCGGCCTTGGCATCGAAAATCTAAATTTTATTTATATTAACGGGATTTCAGAAATTGTGATAGGACTGGGCTTTTTATTTAATTTATTTATAAAATTATTTGCTTTCCTGACAATCCTGTTTCTTTTATTTGTAATTTTTTCGTTTGGCTTAAATGAAGTGACTGTCCGAGACGTCGGCCTTATCGGCGCAGCTCTGGCCTTACTTTTTTGGAATGGCCGGAAAAAATTCTGACAAGCACAAACGAACTAACAATGGAGTTTTTTGATTCTCATTGCCATCCTCAATTCCCGCATTACGACAAAGACCGGGATGAAGTTATAAAACACGCTCTAAAAGAGAGCGTTTTTATGATTTGCATTGGAGCTGATTTAGAAACTTCGAAAAAGGGGATTGAACTTGCTGAAAAATATGAAGGTGTTTGGGCAACGGCAGGCTTACATCCAACAGCGATTCCGCAACAAAAAGATTTTGATTCCAAAACTTATGAAAAACTTTTAAACTCCGAAAAGGTTGTGGGTTTTGGTGAAATAGGGCTTGACTACTATCGCACCGAAAAAATCGAAGACCAAGAATTTCAAAAACAAAAATTCAAAAAACAATTGGATCTGGCAGTAAAAATCGACAAGCCATTAGTCATTCACTGCCGAGACGCTCACCTTAATATGATTCAACTTATTAGAAATTACTCGCTTCGAGGCGTTATCCATTCCTTCACCGGAACATTGGAAGAAGCCAAAAAATATTTAGATCTGGGGTTTTATCTTGGCTTTAACGGAATTATTACTTTTGCCAAACAATATGACGAAATAGTAAAGTATGCGCCGCTTGAAAATATTCTACTGGAGACTGATGCCCCTTATTTAACGCCCCTGCCTTTTCGCGGGAAAAGGAATGAACCGGCATTTGTGAAATACATCGCTGAAAAAATTGCAGAATTAAAAAGTTTAAGCTATAGTCAGGTCGCTGAAAAAACATCTGAAAATACAAAAAAACTTTTTAATCTATGAAAGAAATCTATTTAGACAATGCGGCAACAACGCCATGCGATCAAAAAATCCTGAAAAAAATGGAATCTTTCTGGTCTAAAATTTATGGTAATCCCTCTTCATTCAATGACGCTGGCCGGAATTCAAAAAAAAACCTAGACGAAGCCAGAACGAAAATTGCAAAGATTTTAGGCGCCAAAAATCAAGAAATAATTTTTACCTCTTCCGCAACTGAATCTAATAATCTGGCTGTTTTTGGAGTCTTTAAAGATTTAAAAAATAAAAAAGCTGAAATAATAACCACTCCCATAGAACACCCGTCAATTTTAGGGCCGATAAAAAAACTGGAAAAAGACGGAGCTAAAGTGCACTATCTTTCCGTAAATAAAGAAGGGCTGATTGATTTGAACGAATTCAAGAAAACTCTGACTCCAGATACTGTTTTAGTTTCAATTATTTATGTAAACAACGAAATCGGAACCATCCAGCCTATAAAGAAAATTGCTAAAACTGTAAAAGAATTCAGAAAAAATAATCCTTATCCTTATCTCCACATTGATGCCGCTCAAGCCGGCAATCTTGATATAAATGTAAATAATCTTGGCGTGGACTTAATGACTCTCTCAAGCCATAAAATTTATGGGCCGAAAGGAGCAGCTGCTTTATATGTAAGACGAGGGATAGAAATTGAACCCATAATGTACGGCGGCGGACAGGAATTTAATTTAAGGCCTTCCACTGAAGCAGTTCCATTAATCATAGGTTTTGCCAGTGCCTTGGAAAAAACCCAGAAGTCAAAAATAAAAACTTTGGAAAATCAGGAAAGACTAAGAAATTATTTCATAAATGAGCTGAAAAGATCAGTTCTTACTGCCAAAATAAATGGCCCAAAAGAAAAACAAAACAGAAATCCTAATATAATAAATATGACCTTCCCGACAATTGAAAATGAGCAACTACTCCTCCAATTGGATAAATACGGCATCCGCGCTTCAGCTGGTTCAGCCTGCACTTCAAAAAACATTGAACCATCTCATGTTCTGCTCGCTGTCGGCTTATCAAAAAAAGAAACGCGTTCAAGCATCCGTTTTTCCTTGGGTAATAAAACTTCTCAAGCTGACTTGAGTTATGTTTTAAAAATTCTGCCAAAAATGGTAAAAAAGATAGAAGGGCTTTATCCGAAAGATTTAAAGAAGCATTATTATGGCCGGGTTGATTAAACTTGTCTTCTCATTGATTCTGATAAGCAGCGCCGCGGTGTACGGCGGCGATATTTGGAACGGAGTAAAAAACAAAGCCGCGGAATTTATCAATCCGGAAGTTCAAAAAGCGAATGTCTTTGACTCATTTAAAAATAAGTTCGGGGAGATTGAAAACGTAATAAAAGAGGTACGCGAAAACATTGATAATCCGGATTTTGACAAAAAAGCGGTGCTGGAAAAAGGCCTTAAGATAATTGAAGAATCAAAAAGCGGCTTTGAGAAAATAAAAGATTCAGACGAAACTCTCGTCCAAAAAACTTTTGAGAATTTAAACGACCTGAAAGAAGGCGTTAAAACGTTTTTCTCCGACTCTGAAAAAGACGGCTCTCAAGAATGCAAGTGCAGTTTGGAGAACGAATAAAATGTCCGCCTGGGAGGGCTCGAACCTCCACAATCTTCCGGTTAAGAGCCGGCTGCTTTACCAATTAAGCTACAGGCGGATGTTATTTATACTTAACTCGTATATCTTTTCTACCCAAGCTAAAATTCTGTGTCTTAAATCTACTACTCCTTTCCCTTTTACCCCCACTCGTATTATACCGTTGGGTAAAATATTAGTTCTATGTCCCGTTCCTTTTGGCCTTATGAAGCTTTTGCCGAAATTTTCTAATGGAATACTAGTAAGATTAGACCAGAATCTTTTAATTTTTTTCTCGTCGTTTCCGTAATGAATATGAAGATGAGCTTTCAAAATAAGCATATCCTTTACTTCTAAGAAACCTAGCTCTTTCATACTCATATCTTTTTCTGGGATTTTGAACCATTAACCTTATTTTATATGAAATGACGACTTGGTTCAATACTAAGCGGTATTTATCTGCTGACAAATACATCGCTCCGCCCTTCTCGCCCTGACGCAAGTAAAGCAATTTGCTTGCTGTCGGCGTGTTTTCGCTTCGCCGAAAACGCCCCGACCAGGACTCGAACCTGGAATCTACGGTTTAGAAAACCGTTGCATTATCCAATTATGCTACCGGGGCAAAAGCGGGAGACGGGAATCGAACCCGCAACCTTCACATTGGAAGTGTGACGTTCTGCCGTTGAACTACTCCCGCATATATAAATATGCATGCTAATCGGGCTGCCCGGATTCGAACCGGGACTAAAACGTCCCAAACGTCTCGTGCTGCCGTTACACCACAGCCCGCCAAATACAAAATAATTTACCAGATAATCGTCTAAACTTCAAACTAAAATCGCCCTCAAATCCGGGCGATTTTAGTTAATTTTGAATTCAAAACTATTGCTTTACAGCTTCTTTTAATGCTTTGCCGGGAGTGAATCTCGGTTTCTTCGAAGCAGCAATATGAATTTTTTCGCCGGTTTTCGGATTAATTCCTTCTCTGGCTTTCCGGTCAGCAACTTTAAATATCCCAAAACCAGTTATATTCACTTTTTCGCCCTTTCTTAAATAATTCGTTATCGTTTCGGTAAAAGCCTCAAGGATATCAGCTCCCTGCTTTTTGTTCATTTGCATTTTATCTGCTAACGCTTGGGCTAATTGGTTCTTTTTAATCGGCATGTTTTTTTACAATTTTTAATTAATTAAACTCGACCTTACCGGGCGTACTCAATCGCCCTTGTTTCTCTAATAACATTAACTTTAATTTCACCGGGATACTTCATTTCGTTTTCAATCTTTTTGACAATTTCTCTAGCAAGTTTTATGGCTCCTAAATCATCAATTCGGGTTGGGGTTACAAATACTCTTAATTCTCGTCCGGCCTGAACAGCATATGATTTTTCAACCCCTTCAAATGAAGAAGCGATCCTTTCCAAGTCTTCAAGTCTTTTAAGGTAAAATTCAACTGTTTCCCGTCTGGCGCCCGGCCGAGCCGCGGAAATGGCGTCAGCTGCCTGGACAATCCTGGCTTCCAAAGAAGCATAAGGATAATCCTCATGATGAGACTCCATGGCCGTAATCACTTTCTTATCAACCCCGAACTTTTCCAAAATCCTCCGGCCAATCTCGACATGGGTTCCCTGGACTTCATGGTCCACGGCCTTACCAATATCATGGAGCAAAGCAGCGGATTTAGCAACTGCCACATCGGCTTTAAGCTCTTGAGCCAGCATTCCGGCAATATGGGCCATTTCTATCGAATGCTGAAGAACATTCTGACTAAAACTGGTCCGAAAAGCCAAACGGCCCAAAAGATAAACTAGTTTCGGATCAAACGGGCCCACGCCGGTTTCATAAATGGCGTTCTCTCCGGTCTCTTTTATCTTTTTTTCCAATTCATCTTTGGCCAATTCAACTGTTTCTTCGATTCTAGCCGGATGAATTCTCCCATCGGCAATTAATCTTTCAATTGTTAATTTGGCTATCTGGCGCCTAATCGGATCAAAACCAGAAATCAGTAAGGCCTCCGGCGTTTCATCGATTATTATATCAACTCCGGTTAAGCGTTCAATTGCTTTTATGTTCCGGCCTTCTTTTCCGATAATTTTCCCTTTTATTTCATCCGAAGGAAGAGAAACGGCCGTAGTCATCACTTCAGCTATTTGCGAATGGGCAAACCTCTGGACTACCGAAATCAAAAGCTCCCTTGCTTTATTTTCTATTTCCTGGTTCCCTTCATTGCCTAATTTTTTAATTTTCTGATATATCTCATCTTTTGATTCATTTTCAATTTGTTTCAAAAGCAGGGCCTTGGCTTCTTCTTTTTTAACTCCGCCGATCCGTTCCAATTCTTTTTTCTGAGACTCGATGCTGTCCGACAGTTCTATTCTTAAATCCCCTATTTCCTTTTCTTTATTTCTCACATTGTCAAAATCAGACGAGAGTCGCTTTTTTTCTTCCTCCAGCTCTTTTTCTTTCTTTGATAATATATTTTCAAATTTAAGAAATTGTCCCTGTCTCAATCTTTCATCATTTTTCGCTTCCTCCAAAATCTTCAAAGCCTGATCTTTTGCTTTAAAGATTATTTCTTTTGCTTTAACTTCAGCATTCTCAGCTTGCTTCTTAACTAAAAAGTATCTTAAGAGATATCCGATTGATAAACCAAAAACCAATGCCAAAACCACCATCAGTAATGGATCTATTCCTAAAGTCATTTTGTATTAAGTTCATGAGAGATGAAGAAATAGCCATCCGGCTGCTTTCTTTCTTATTATGGACTTAGATATTTATTCCAAGATTATGGACCTAATAAAAGAATAGCAGAAATTACAAAAAAAGTAAAGAAACAGGTAAGTTGACCGGGTAGTTCGAATTAATAAAAAGATGCATAAAGCATCATCATATTAGCAATAGATGTGCTTGAAATATGTCTAAAGTAAAAAATTGCTTTTAGACGACATATCATTACTTAGCCAGCAATGTCGTTTTTATTTGTATACAGAGATGATTGACATCTAGTTTTTAAAAGCAGTAAGATTAATGTAATGAAAATAAAAAAAAATCAGATCAAATTAAGATTAAGGTGGTTTGAGTATTTTAAAAAACAAAAAAATATCTCAAAGACTTGCAGGTACTTTGGAATATCAAGACAAACTTATTATAAATGGTTAAAAAGATACATAAACGATGATAAGGAAACATTATTAGACCTTTCTAAAAAACCAAAAAACATAAAATATAAAATAACGCCTGAAATTAAAAAAATAATAAAAGAGTTAAGAATAAATAGATTTTTCGGGGCTTTTAAAATATCAAGATACCTGAAAAATAATAAAAACTTTGATCTAGGCCCTGCTTCTATTAATAAAACCCTAAGAAAAATGAAGATAAACCGCCTGAAGTTAGTTAAAAAACTAATTAAAACCTAAGTTATCAACAAAATCGTCTTGACTGAGATCCAAAATACAGAGAAAATTAATATGTCGTGTGTCATACGACATATCTTTAAAAATTGAAGAAATGTCGCTTGTCGGCTTTCCGGTAAAGAACTGAAGGATTTATATTGTCTGTTTTCAATAAATTAGAAAGAGAAGAAATTTTATTAGGTCCTTCTAAGAAATACCTGCCGATAAATGAATTGGCAGAAGAGTTTGGCTATGCGATAGATCATCTTTCAAGGCTTTGCAGACAAGGAAGGATAAATTCAATCCGAAAAGAAAACGGAAGATGGTTTGCCACGAGAGAATCGCTGATAGAATACAAAAGAAAAGCAGAAAGCGTTAAAAAGAAAGTAGCCATAACAAACTTAGGAGGCAATCAAATCAAATTAGCACCTTCCAGTCCTTTACAGACGGCCGACACACACAAGCCCGGGAGAGTATATCTTGGAGGTTTTTCCAAAAGAGCTTCAAGATATGCTTTCCTGGGCTTTTTAATTTTACTGACTATCTTCTCCGCTTCGGCCTTTGCTAAAAATAAATCTCTTATCGGAAGCCTTAAAAATTTAGGCAAATCATTTATTGATTTTGGAAAAGAATTCGCTGAAACTTCTTTCCCTTCAATTAAATTCAAATATGATAATGAAAAACTTTTAGTCGAGATAGGCGAAAAAAAATTCTTAAAATTTAACGGCCTAAAAAACGAAATTGATAATATCTCGGATAACTTCCGGGGTTTTTCTGAAAATTTAGGTTCTCTGACTTTAAAAGAAATGAACAGCTATTCGGCGAATCTTTATAATCAGTATATCTCTCCTGTGGTCTCCCCTATTCATAATTTAATCAGCCTGTTCTTCGGAAATAAAAAAGAATCGGAAAAAACAAACACGGCCGAACTCGAAAAACAAATCCAGGAATTAAAAAACCAGCTAACCGAAGCCCAACTAAAAATCTCGGGCAACGAAAAAATTATCATCACTCAAATCGGCCAGGGGGAAAAAGTGACGACTGAAGTAGTGACCGAAAAAAGAATCGTGACTCTTCCGTCAAACGTAGAAGCCAGGCTTTTGTCAGTAGAACAATATATTGAACAAGGTGAACAAAAATTTAAAACAATGGAACTGGCTTTATCTGGCGTGGACCAAAGATTTTCTTACACCCCGACTATCATAATTCCATCTGGAACCGGCGGAAACCAGGGCGTAACCATTCTTAATCCGGCCACTACCGACAGTGAAACCGTCAGAGTTTCAAATCTTCTGGATGTTTCAGGAAGCGCCGATATTGACGGTTCATTGACTCTCGGCGGAAATTTCACCGCTGATACCAATACTTTCTTTGTTAATGCAACCAATAACCGGGTCGGAGTTGGGACAACTAATCTTGAAACTGCTTTGGAAGTTGTCGGTACAGCCAGCATCTCCGGCCAGCTCTTGGTCGGTGGCGGCATGTCAATCAACAACGGAAGCAATAATGGCGCTGCCTTGGAAATCAGCGGCACCACTTCAACCTCTTATTTGATCGTCGGCAATTCCGCCCAGTTCGCCAACGCCGGAGCAACTGTTTCATATTCAAGGTTCGGCACCAGTTTAACCAGCCACGCCAGTCAAATTTCTACTGCAAGCGATCTTCTGATCACCGGGGATCTGGAACTTGACGGCAACCTATTTATTGACGGGACTACTAACTTTTCAGGATATGTTTCCTCATCATTTTTCTACGCCCAAAGAAATACAGCCGCTTCGCCGTCTTTTAGTTTCGGAGTTGATCAGGACACCGGTCTTTTCAGCCCCGCGGCAAATACAGTTGCCTTCTCAACTGGCGGAACAGAAAGATTAAGAATAGACAGCAATGGAAATGTGGGCATAAACGCTGGCAATGCCATTGATACAAAATTTGAAGTCGGAGGAAGTGCTTCCATTTCAGGAGACCTTACCGTACTCGGCGATATAGGCATTGGCACCTCCTCAACCCCATTCCAATTAACGGTCGCAGGATCAGGTTCTTTTACCGGCCAGTTAAAAGCAACCAGAAATCCGACCCTGGCCCATTCCGGCACCTGGCCTTCATTCACTAACGCCAATGACGCAACTCTATACATAAATCCTTTGTCCCCGGCAGCAGACGGCAATGTCATTGTTTATGCCAATGGTTCTAATACCAAGTTCGTGGTTGATACTGAAGGTGATGTTTTTGCGGCCGGAAATGTAACTCTAGTCGGCACCACCACCCAAGCCACAACCAATACCACCGGGGATCTTCTGGTTGAAGGCAATGCCAGATTAGGCGACGCAACAACGGATAAAATCAAACTGACAGGAACGGTTTTGCCATACACATTAACCAGTTTTCCTATTCTGATAAAAGCCTCGGCCTCACAAACAACTGATATCTTCCGAATTCTTGATTCAAACGACAACGTCGCCTTGACTCTTGATCAAGGCACCGGACTTTTAACCGCTTCTTCTGGTTTCAACTTTGCTTTAGGCGGAAGCACGGCCACGGTTTCATATTCCAGATTAGGAACAGCCACTACTGGTTATTCATCAAATATGGATAAATTCAATGATCTTCTAATCAGTGGAAGTTTGGAAGTGGACGGGACTTTCCAGGTGGACGGGACAGCTTCTCATACTCTGGCAGGTGAATGGAACTTTGATTCCAATACCCTGGTTATTGATTCAGGGACGAACAGAGTGGGGATCGGAACCACGGATTTGCAGACCGCCTTGGAAGTGGCTGGCACTGCTTCCATCTCAGGCGCCACCACTCTAAGAGGGATAACATACACCTGGCCAAGTGCTGACGGATCCAGTGGGCAGGTTCTAAAGACAAACGGTTCTGGCGCTTTATCATGGGGCGTGGGCCTGGCTTCCAATTCTCTGGACTTTGACGAACTTGTTGACTCAATGACCTTGGATGCCAACTTAACTGTGGCCTCGGCCGGATTCAACATCACCATCACTGATGCCCAGGTAAGCATCGGTAATTCAAGATTCACTTCTGACACTAACCGTCTCGGCATTAATACCACTTCTCCTCAAACGGTTTTTGAAGTTCAAGGCACCGCCTCGGCTTCATATCTTCTGACCGGGAATACTTTGCAGGTAGGGGGATTCTCATCGGCGGCGTACTCCCGCTTCGGCATTGCCACCACCGACTATTCCTCTGACCTAGACGCGGCTAACGATCTTCTAGTCTCTGGCGCCCTTGAGGTTGACGGGAATTCTTTCTTCGAC
>MHXE01000005.1:9527-9669 GCA_001824375.1 Parcubacteria group bacterium RIFCSPHIGHO2_02_FULL_40_12
TTCTGACTGGGATATTTCAAACACAGGAGTTTTAACCGGAATAGGAGCAATAACAGCTGATGGAGTAATCGCCTTTTCCGGCACCGGCTCTCACTCTGCTTCGGGTGAATGGAACTTTGATTCCAATACTCTGGTTATTGAT
>MHXE01000006.1:0-31485 GCA_001824375.1 Parcubacteria group bacterium RIFCSPHIGHO2_02_FULL_40_12
ATGTGAACCAGCCTTGTCGTATTTAAATATGTCGGGCTGCCAAATAATGACATTGTTATCAATCTTTAAGCCGGTTTTGGCCAAATGCTCCTCGAAAATTCTAAAAGATACTTTATGTTCTTCTTTGCTATTTAATTCCTGCTCCCTAACTTCCTTAACAATCTCGACTGCTTTTTTGGTAGCATTTCCGTCACGATAATATTGTTCCAACTCATCGTAATATTTTTTAATTGATATTTTTCTATCCGAATCATTTTTATAATCCGGTAAAAAGTTCTCACAAATAATTGCAACTCCATCGTCTACAAGATACCTATGAATAGTTTTTAAAAAATCTATTTTATTTTCATCTTGAATATGATGATATGCCGAACTTGTGATGACAAAATCAAACTTTTGATTCAAATTAATTTTTAAAACATCCCCTTCAATAAATTTCCACTTCTTGAAAATCTCATTGCCACTCCGAACAAAGTCTGGATTTTTATCAATACAAACTACATTTAGATTGGAATAAATAAAAGCGAGATGATTAACAAAGTTTCCTGGTCCACTACATAAATCAAGCACACTTACATTTTGCAATTTTTTACTTTCTTCGTAGCCGACTTTTTCTTTAAGTCCTCCAAAAGGAAGATTGCCCAGTTTTTTGGAAAGTTCTTGCAGTAACAGACCTCCGGCAACAAACCACATGGTTACCTCGTTTTTCATTTCGTCGGGACCTTCAAAATAACTTTGAGCAGATTCGTAAATTTTCATATAATCTTATCTATATTCATAATGACAGAATCTTTAAAAAAGGAAAAGGCGTTCGATGTTGAACCGAACGCCTGATTTGCGGTCTCGCCCTGCCTTATTGTTGGTTGAGTGGCTAGTTCAACCTGATTTCGTGCAGGATCCCCGCTCACGTTGGCTTTGGTAGGATTTTTTAGCGGATGAGGAATCCGCCGCCACCGACTCCAGGACAGCTCATTCGACTGTTGGAAGTTCGCTCTTAACTGGTTCTGTATGACAGAGAACCAGCGACCCTTCCCGAAAATCTAATTTCCAGGAAGGATTAAAGGAAACCCCGAGGAGGCGATTGAGGATTGAGAGAACCTCATTCTGCGCCTCCTCTCGAGAATCCCACTGAACACACCAGTCTCCTTGACCGTGGTCGTAAAGATTGGCAGTTATCGCATGGATACTCTCACCAGAAACCACTCCGCCAAACTCATCTAGGATGAGTTTTTCGACGTGGCATTTCAGGAGTCTATGCATCTTATTGAGATTGTATAGACTCGCTTCGAAAGCAATTTTCATTTTCTACCCTCCTTTCTGTGCTCTGCGGCCAAGCGGAGTTGATGTGAAAGAACTACTTTGAGCCAAGGAACCATTCCCTAGCTTCTAGTACTATCTTATCAGATTTTGATTACTTTGTCAATACTTTTAAACACAATTCTGTCAGTTTTAATGATAAAAAAGTCCTTATTTATTGGGTTTTTCTACCTAATTTATTTAACTTATCAAAGTATTTGACAAATAAATTGCAATCGTTTATACTGGATATATGAAAACAGCCATAAATCCCATTCTGAAATCCGCAGGATTAAATGATAAAGAGTCGTTGGTTTACGAAGAAATCCTACGAAAAGGGCCTATAAACACCGCTTTTATACTTAAAAGAGTGAATATTAAGCGCGGGGATCTTTACAATGTTCTTAAAAGGCTTGAGGAACAGAAACTTATTTATCGTGTCCCGGAGTTTAAAAAATTAACCTACTCTGTATCCGATCCTGAAATAATCGAAGC
This sequence comes from Parcubacteria group bacterium RIFCSPHIGHO2_02_FULL_40_12, assembly GCA_001824375.1. Lineage (GTDB taxonomy): Bacteria > Patescibacteriota > Minisyncoccia > 2-02-FULL-40-12 > 2-02-FULL-40-12 > 2-02-FULL-40-12. The sequence continues at coordinate 1,792 of MHXE01000006.1, forward strand.
TGCCATAAAAACTAAAGAAAGAAACTTGGGAGAAGCTAAAGAAGGTATTTCTCTTATTTATTCTTTATACAATCTCAACATCGGTAAGCCGGGAGTACGCTTTGCTCAAGGAATAGATGGTATCAAAGAAATTTTTAATGAAACGCTCAAAGCCAAGACCGAAATAGTTGGCTATGGAGATGTTGATGGGTGGCTTACGCATTTAGAAAAATACGCAAAGTGGTACAGTAAAGAGCGGTTGTGCAGAAACATAAAAGAACGAATAATTTTACCCGACACTTCAAAAGCAAGAGAATACTTGTCTAACTACGATAAAAAAGTTACAGATGTTAAATTCGTGTCGCATGAAAAGTTCAAATTCTCTATTGAGATGAATATATTTGACGACAAAGTTGTTTATGCAACGCTTCGCGAACCATTTATTGCATTACTTATTGAGGATAAATCAATTGCTGAAACGCAAAGAGCAATATTTGATTTAAGTTGGAGTGGATTAAAGTAAATCGCTAATTCTTCGCCAACCCGAAGCGAGGACGCGGCGGAAGGGGGGGGTGTGGGGGGAATTCCGCCGCGCCCGAGCCGGAAGCGAAGCCCCGCCGCCCCGCGCGGTTGAGCGCGTAGCCGAGCAGAAAAACTTTCTTTTCCTTTTAGAAGAAAAATTGGTGGCGCGCGCAAATCAGAAATTGTAAAGAAAGTTTTTTCTGCGAGACAGGCCGCCGTACTCGGCGGCTGGCGGCGGGCTTCCGAAGTTCAGGAATTTTTGATAAAATAGGTTCGAGCGTAATCGTATAAATACTTTTTGCCGGCGTAGCTCAGTGGATTGGAGTGCCTTGATTTGGCACTTCAACGGGAAATGTAGGAAACTTTAGTTTCCGTAAAACATTTCCCAAGAAGAGCTTTGGCGAAGCCTTAATAATAATTTATGCCGATGTAGCTTAGTGGTAAAGCAACGGTTTTGTAAACCGTCGACGAGTGTTCGATTCACTCCATCGGCTCCATCTAGTGATTTAAGCGATTTAATTCCGCCAGCCAATTTTAAAAGCCGGTTTACTATTTGAGGTTCAATTAATGAAACTGAAGTATTTTCTTCAGAATATAAAAATGATTGAGCGAATTTTTTAAGCGCGACTGAAAAATTGTCCAATTTAACACGCAGAAGGATATTTTCTTCATCGGCTTTTGACTCAGACATTATACATAATTATTCTATGTTATATTTAAAGTAGTAGTAAAGAGGGCTATTCACTTCTTCCTCACTTTTGATTATAATTTTAATGATGGAAAGCTATCAAGAAAGACTGGAAGAATTAAGATCCAAGCTCCGGGACATCGGGGCGCGTCTTTGACGTTTCTGAAAACGAGAAAAAAATAGCCGAATTAGAAAAAGAAATAAGTGATCCTGATTTTTGGAAAGACAAAACTAGTGCTTCAAAGAAACTACAGGAATTGGCTTTTTTGAAGGAAAAGGTGAAAGACCTGAAAGATATTGAAGAGAAACTCGAGATAATTCAGGAGTTGGAGCAAAGCGAGGAAACAGAGAAAGAGCTTGGGAAGCTGGAGAAGAAGATTAAAAATTTGGAGATTTTAGTCTGTTTTACCGGCCGCTACGATAAAAATGACGCTATTTTGAATATTCATTCGGGCGCCGGCGGAGTTGATGCGCAGGACTGGGCAAGGACGCTTTTAAAAATGTACGAAAAATTTGCCGACCGCCGCGGGTGGGGCTGGAAAGTGTTGGACGAGTCCAGAGGCGAACAGGAGGGGATCAAGAGTGCGTCGCTTGAAATTTCGGGAAAGTACGTTTACGGCTACCTGAAAAAAGAAAGCGGAGTCCACCGGTTGGTCCGGATTTCGCCTTTCTCGGCCAAGGGCCTTCGTCACACTTCGTTTGCTCTGATTGAGGTTTTGCCGGAAATGGAGTCAGGCGGAGAAATAAAAATTGACGAGAAGGATTTGAGGATTGAAACTTTTAAGTCATCAGGGCCGGGCGGACAGCATATGCAAAAAACCGAAAGTGCCATCAGGATCACCCATGTGCCCAGCGGCGCCACAGCCTCGGTTCAGTCAGAAAGGTCCCAGCTTCAGAATCGCCAAAAAGCAATGAGAATTTTGGAATCAAGACTGATTCAAAAAATGGAAGAATCCAAAGTTAAGAAACTTTCGGGTTTAAAGCCGGAGCTTGCAAGCGGGATAGAGTGGGGCAACCAGATCCGTTCATATGTGATGAATCCTTATAAAATGGTCAAAGATCATAGAACCGGAGTTCAAACAATAGACATTGAAGGGGTTTTTGAGGGAGAATTAGATTCGTTCATCGAAGCAGAGTCGAAATGATTACTTTTGAAAAAGTCATAAAAGAATATAACGGAGGCCAGAAATCTTACCGGGCCTTGGATGATATTAATCTTGAAATAAAAGACGGAGAATTTGTTTCTATTATCGGGCCGTCGGGCGCGGGCAAATCAACTTTGCTTAAAATGCTTATTCGGGAAGAAGTGCCAAGCGGCGGCCAGATTACGGTTGACAATATAAATGTGCCGGAGCTTACTGACAGCGAAGTTCCGTATTTAAGGCGCAAGATCGGAACTATTTTTCAGGATTTCAAGCTTCTTACCAATAAGACTTCTTTTGAAAATGTTGCTTTTGCCTTGGAGGTTGTCGGGGCTGATGAAGAGCAGATTAAAACCGATGTGCCAAAAGTTTTACGGATTGTAGGCATGGATGAAAAATTCGAAAACTTTCCTCATCAGTTATCAGGCGGCGAGAGGCAGAGAATTGCCATTGCGAGGGCGTTGATCCATCGCCCCAAGATTTTATTGGCGGATGAACCGACCGGCAATCTGGATTTGTTGAATACTTTTGATGTTATAAAATTATTGATGAAGATAAATGAATTCGGCACGACCGTAGTTTTGGCTTCGCACGATCGGGAAGTGGTCAATGCCGTGGGTCAAAGAGTCATTACTATGGACAAAGGGAAAGTCGTGAAAGATCAGGAGCAGGGTAAGTACACCATATGAAACCAACCAAAAAAAATTTAATGAGAGTAATCGAAGTCGGCTGGATTAATTTTAAAAGGAATTCTTGGCTTGCATTTGGAACTATTGGAATAATGGTTTTGACTCTTTTGATTTTTGTCGGTCTCGTCGCTTTTAATATTGTTTCCCGGACGACGATTGCTTCGCTTGAGGAAAAAGTTGACATCACTGCCTATTTGAAAACCAATGTTTCTGACGATCAAGCTTCAGAAATTGTGAATGAGCTTGAAAATCTGCCCGAGATTTCTTATGTGAACTATGTTTCGCGAGAAGAAGCCCTTGAGGAATTCAAAAAGCGCCACGCAGATGAGGAGTTAGTTCAGCAGGCGCTGTTAGAGCTTGGCGAAAATCCGCTTCAGGCTTCTTTGGAAATAAAAGCAGGGGAGACGGCGCAGTATGCAAGCCTTGTAAGCTTTATTGAAAAGAGCGATTTCAGCAATTTGATTGATAAGATTGATTTTTATGAAAATTCTACTGTTATCAGCCGGATCCAGAAAATTTCTTCGGGTTTGCGGGTCGGCGGGATTTTGGTGACATTAATTCTTTCTTTAATTGCCGTTCTCGTTACTTTTAATACGATTCGTTTGACCATTTACAGCCAAAAGCAGGAAATTGAAATTATGAGACTAGTTGGTGCGTCCAACTGGCACATCCGCGGCCCCTTCGTGGTTGAGGGAGCGCTTTATGGAATCATCGCCGGCCTCGCGGTCTTGATAATTTTTTACCCCATGGTTTATCTGGTCTCGCCAAGAGTCCAGTCGTTTATCCCTTCAATGGATCTCGCGAATTATTTCTCCAATTTCTTCGGTCAAATGGGACTTCTGGTTTTGGGTTCCGGCATTGCTCTTGGAGTAGTTTCGAGCGTGATCGCAGTGCGGAGATATTTGAAGATTTAAAAAATAAGAGAGCACCGCTGGGGAAGCGATGCTCAAAGGTTCGGGGCCGTTTTTAAAGAGACGATTCTTCTTTCCCGGTTACCCAGTCGTAGAAGTGGTAAAGGATATCCAGGACAGCAAGAACTACGAAGGCGGCTATTGCGGAAAGTATTTGGCAAAGAGGCTTGAGTTTGAAAAAGTCTGGCATCTCTCCCTCCTTTCCCCCTTGATTTAAGTATAGGATAAATATCATAAAGTGTGAAGTTCTCGAAAATCGGGTTGAAAGACTCGACTTTTTGTTTTAGAATGTTTGAAATTCCAGGGTCTTCCAAAGGTAGGAATCGTGGCTCTGAACCACGCAATCTTGGTTCGAATCCAAGCCCTGGAACAGAAATAGTATGATGGCACTTGGCTACAGCTTGGATAGCCGTGACAGGGCCAAAGCCCTCCAAGCGTCAATTATGTATAGCATATAAAATTAGTTGTCCACAACCTTCATTTGGAATGAAGGAGTATTTGGAGGTGAGAAATCTTAATCCCATGAAAACCGTCTACATAATTCACAGCTGGGAGGAGTATCCGGAAGAGGGTTGGTTTCCGTGGTTGAAGAAAGAATTAGAGAGTATTTGAAAAAATAACAATTGCTATAAAGGCTCTAAAATCCTTATAAAATAAGGATTTGTTGATAACTTAGCTTTCTTTTAATTTTGGACTTTAATAGTATATTACTAATAAATAAGTATGGTAGTCCAAAGCGATAAAAAGAGGGCAGTTGAGCTTAGAAGGAAGGGACTTTCGTATTCAGAGATAAAAAAATCTATTTTTGTTCCGAAATCAACGCTCTCTTACTGGCTGAAAAAAATAAAATTGTCCGAGCCGCAGATTAGGAGACTGAAACGGAAGCGAAGCGAAGCGGGTAAAGCTGGTTCTAAATTCAAAAAACTTAAAACTTTGGAAACGATTGAAAAAATTCAAAGAGAATCAGCTAAAGAGATCAAACAAATTTCCAAACGGGAACTGTGGTTGATGGGGATCATGCTTTACTGGAAAAAAAGTGATTTTAAAAAAGGCGTTCACTTTACCAGTTCTGACCCTCATTTAATTAAATTATTTTTAAAATGGCTTATGGAAATCGGGCAGCTGAAAAGAGAAGAAATAAATTTTGATATTTTTGCCAGCAAGCGTAAGAAAAATATGAATAAAATTATTAATTATTGGACAACAATAACCGGTTATTCTAAAAATAGTTTTCCAAGAATCTATAGAATTTCGGGAAGGGCTGAGTTTGGCCTTTTAAGAGTCAGAGTAAGGGCCAGTTCAATGCTTGCAAGGCAGATTTCCGGCTGGGTGAATGGGGTGCAGAAATACCTATGGATTTAATAATAGAAGTTAATAAAGTTTAGTATTTAATTTATTAATCTTTTATTAACTTTAAGTAGATCATAAATTTATGAAAATAACCGTCAAAGTAAAACCATTGGCGAGAGAGGCCAATGTTAAAAAAATAGGCGAGTCGTCTTATGAGGTGGCCATGAAAGAGCCACTAGCCGGAGGCAGGGCAAATGCCGCAGTTAGGGAGGCAATCGCAAATCATTTCGGCATTTCATACATAAAGGTTAGAATTATATCCGGCTGGACTTCCCGTCAAAAAATATTAGAGATTTTATGATACAATAATAAATAGTAAATTTGTGTTTGACACTAATCATTTTTTGTGTAATGATTAGTGCTCTTACTGGCTTTATGTCTGGAGAATCCAGACTTTTTTTATGGAAATACGAAATATTGCAATCATCGCCCATGTTGACCATGGGAAAACGACCTTAACCGATACTCTTATGCGTCAGACCGGCGTCGGCTCCGAAGATATCTCAATGGATTCAAACGCTTTGGAGCGGGAGCGAGGGATTACAATTTATGCCAAGAACACGGCTATCTTTTATCGTGGAACAAAAATAAATATAGTTGATACGCCGGGGCATGCTGATTTCGGTTCTGAAGTTGAGCGGGTCCTGCGGTCAATTGATTCGGTTCTTTTGGTTGTCGATGCCCAAGAGGGGCCGCTGCCTCAGACCCGGTTCGTGCTTAAGAAATCTTTGGAGCTTGGGTTAAGGCCGATTGTAGTCATAAATAAAATAGACAAGCCGGCGGCTGATCCGAAAAAGTGCGAGGAGCAGGTTTTGGAACTTTTCCTTGAGCTTGGTGCTTCTGACAAGCAGGCTGATTTTCCGATTGTCTATGCGATTGGCAGAAATGGCATTGCAAAAAAGAATTTAACTGATGAGTCTAAAGATTTAACTCCTCTTTTAGATACGATTTTGGAACATGTGAAGCCGGCTTCGTCTGATGAGTTGAAAGAGAAGCCGCTTCGCTTCCAATCTTTTAATCTTGGCTATGATAATTTTTTGGGACGGCTGGCTTTTGCCCGGATTCACGATGGCACTGCTTTTCCTGGGCAAAATGTTTTTATCAAAAAAGCGAACGGCGAAACCAGAAGCGGGCGTTTGGATAAAATTTTTGTATTTAAAGGACTTCAAAGAATTGAAGCTGAAAGCGCGAGCGCCGGCGATATTGCCTTGATCGCCGGTCTTTCCGATATTGATATTGGAGAAACGGTTACAAGCGACCAAAATACAGAACCACTCCCGGCTATTTCTGTTGACGAGCCTACCATCGCCCTTAATTTTTTGGTGAATGATTCTCCTTTTGCCGGAAGGGAAGGCAAATATGTCACTTCGAGGCAAATTTTGGAATATCTCGAGCGAGAGTTAGAAGTCAATGTCGGCTTAAAGGTGGATTTCAATTCGTCAGACGGTTTTCGCGTTTTTGGCCGGGGTGAATTGCACGTCGCCATTCTTCTTGAAAATATGCGGCGCGCCGGATATGAACTTCAGGTTTCCCAGCCGCAAGTCATTATTCATGAAAATAATGGGATTAAGACCGAACCGTTTGAAGAAGCAGTTATAGACGCGCCCCGGGAATATCAGGGGATTATTATTGAAAAATTGGGTGTGCGCGGATTTATCATGAAAGACCTAAGAATTGAAAGTGAAACAGTACGCATGCTCTTTGAAGGGCCGACCCGCGGATTGCTCGGCTACCGGAACCAATTTATTGTTGACACCAGAGGAGAAGGAATTTTGTCATCGCGGTTTTTGGAATTCAGGCCTTTCATCGACAATATCCGTAAAAGAAAAAATGGCTCAATGGTTTCCATGGCCAATGGAAAAGCTCTTGGTTTTTCTCTTTGGAATCTACAGGAACGGGGTAGGCTCTACATTAAGCCGAATGTCGAAATTTATGAGGGAATGGTTATCGGCGACACTTCCAAAGGCGAAGAGATGAGGGTTAATCCGACAAAAGGAAAGCACATGAGTAATATGCGCTCTTCCAGTTCTGATGAGGCGATATTTCTAATCCCTCACTACGAACTTACGATTGAGCGGGGGTTAGAAGTAATGGCTGATGACGAATATTTGGAAATTACTCCAGAAAGTGTACGTCTTAGAAAGCAATATCTTCGGGAAGCTGACCGTGCCAGAGCGGAAAAGGGTTTTTAGCCGTTGCTTATGAAAAAAATCAACCGATGTCCGTGGCCGGGAAAAGATAAACTAATGTGCGAATACCATGATAAGGAGTGGGGGACACCGTGCCATGACGATAAAATTCATTTTGAATACCTGATTTTGGATACTTTTCAGGCCGGTCTGTCTTGGCGGACAATTTTGCATAAAAGGGAAAACTTCCGTAGAACGTTCAGCAATTTCAATCCGAAAATTATAGCCCGCTACGACAAAAAGAAAATCAGGTCCCTGATGAACGATTCCGGGATTATAAGAAACAGGCTGAAGATTGAAGGAGCGGTTAAGAATGCCGCGGCATTTTTAGAAATTCAAAAAGAATTTGGCAGTTTCGACAAATATATCTGGCAATTTACGGGTTATAAGACGATTGATAATAAACAGAAAACTTTGAATGGGATGCGTTCTAAAAGCAAAGAATCAGACGCAATGAGCAAGGATATGAAAAAACGGGGCTTCAGTTTTGTCGGTTCAACAATTTGCTACGCCTATATGCAAGGCGCCGGTCTGGTCAATGACCATTCGGCCGGCTGTTTTAGGAGCGGTAAGAAGTAGAATACTTATGCACTTTGTTTCTCTTGACTTGGTGCTAAGATGAAGTCAGATCCAATTAGAGCCTTCGGTAACTTGAAGTATGGGAGGTAGCTATGTCAGATACTTTCTGGCTAAGCAAATGCTTCTGGTGCCACAATGGTTTTAACGGGCAAATTAGGGAGCATGACAGACGAACTTTTCATCTAGTTTGTCTTTCTGATTATGTCGCTTTTGTAAAAGGGATAAAAGCAGAAAGCGATAAAGAAGTAAAGAGAAACATAGAAAGGAGGGTAGTTGATGGTGCGTTGGTCACAGGTTGACTGATCTGTGAGGGTATCCCGTTACCCTCACAGATCAAATACGGCAGGAAGAATAAAAAACCAGGGAGGCTTTCGATTCTTTCTGCCGTATCTTTATTTTTGTCAAAAGATTTTATTGTGCTACTATTGTTAAATTATGGAAGAAATTCCACAAGAAAAAGAAACCGCGCTCTCTATTCCAATAGCAATCATAATTGCCGGGGCTTTGATTGCCGGAGCGGTTTTTTATTCAAATAGCAGTTCATCTCTTAAAACAGCTAATCCGTCAGATAATCAGCCAACCGCCAAAGTTGAGGTATCAGCCGATGATGACCCATTCTTGGGGTTTGAAAATGCCAAAGTTGTGATAATAGAATTTTCGGATTTTCAATGTCCGTTTTGCCGGAGTTTTTGGCGCGATACTTTGAGCCAGATTAAAGAAAAATATATAGCTAGCGGGAAAAGCGTGAAATTTGTTTATCGCGATTTTCCGCTTTCATTCCATCCGATGGCTCAAAAATATGCTGAAGCGGCTGAGTGTGCCGAAGAACAAGGTAAATATTGGGAGATGCACGATAAGATTTTTGAGGAGCAGGAAAAACTAGGGCAGGGGACAATCAGCGCTTTTGATATTGACGATGTCAAAAAATGGGCCGGAGAACTTGGACTAAATGCGCCTAATTTTAATCAATGTCTTGATTCAGGAAAATATGCCGCTGAAGTAAAAAAAGATTTTGATGATGGCTCCAAAGCCGGGGTTAGCGGTACGCCAACCTTTTTCGTAAACGGAGAAGTTTTAGTCGGAGCCCAGCCAATTCAGACTTTCATCCAAGCTATAGATTCGGGGCTCAAGAAGTAATATTTACATATATTCAAAGATTAGGTTATAATTAAATTAGTTCCCGCCGGATATCCTTTTTCAGGGTATCCAAATATCAACTGTTCGTTGTCGTAGAGTAGATTGGAGGCGTTGTCGTGAACTACATTCGTCCGCCGCCAGAGCTACTGTCACTAATTCACCAACTTTATTGTCGTCAGCGTTTGCTGGAGGTGTGGAGTGACAAACATGCAAAGCGGCTACATTTCACTCAGGCATTTGAAAATTCAAGGAAGGGAGAGGGAAAACGGAGCAATTGTTGACGTGCTTATGGGCAAGAAGTGCGTCACATTTGGCATCCTATTGGTTGTTAAAACAACTGATGAGAAGATTTTTTCTGCAAGCTTGGACTCGATTGAACTCGATGTTCAGGCTAAGATTCAAGTGGAAAATGTACTCTCGCCTGTTGTTATGGCGCCGATCACTTCCACTCCCGCCAATTCCCGCTACGAACGTTCCTACTGACAGATGAACAGGACTTTTAAAGGCCCAAAGAACAGAAAAAGGGGTAAAGATGGTCAATTCTGTACTTTAGACTTTTAAGGGTGTTGCCTAGATGGTAGAAGCACACCTTACCAACCCGATGACCATCGGGGAGGCAAATTCTGCCTGAAAGGCGACAGCTGAGTGGTTTACAACCAGCAAACCACTCAGTTCTGTTTTCGAAGCCAGATGGATATCACGTCCATCTGGCTTTTTCTTTTTATTTTTTCATAGATTAAAGTTATAATATATTTATGGTAAAAATTCGTGTGGCAATAAATGGTTTTGGGAGAATCGGAAGGGCTTTTTTAAAATCGTCTTTTGGCCGTAAAGCAAAACCAGAATTGGAATTTATCGCTATAAATGATTTGGGTGATTTGGAGCAATTGGCCCACTTTTTAAAATATGACAGTGTTTATGGCCGTTGGGATAAGAAAGTTGAAATTGATGACGGCAGTCTTGTTGTTGAAGGAAAGAAAATAAAATTTTTTCAAGAGAAAGAATTGCATAAGTTGCCATGGCACGATTTGAATATTGATATAGTTCTTGAATCAACCGGCGCTTTTGAAAGTTTTGAAAAAGCCAAGGTGCATTTGGATGCCGGTGCCAAAAGAGTGGTGATTTCTGCTCCGGCCAAAGATGAAGATAATGATTGGGGGAAAACTGTTTTACTTGGAGCAAACAATGAAGACCTTAAAACCTGCACCATATCTTCAAACGGATCATGCACGACAAATTCGGCTCATCCAGTAATGGCCATTTTATCGGAAACTTTAGGTATCAAAAAAGCATTTTTGGTTTCTTCTCACGGCTATACCGCGACACAAAATCTTATTGACGGTCCCACTAAATCCAGCGACATGAGGCGTGGCCGGGCTGCCGGTGTAAATATAGTGCCGAGTTTTACCGGTGCGACTATTGCCGTAGAAAGAGCGGTGAAATCAATAAGAGGCAGATTTGGCGGAGCAGCATTCAGGGTCCCGGTTATTTCCGGTTCAATATCGGCGATAACAGCTTTGGTTGAGAAGCCGACTACTATAGAAGAAGTCAATGGAATATTCAGAAAAGCCGAAAATGAGGAGAGATGGAAAGGGATAATGAAAACTACCAGCGAAGAAATTGTTTCTACCGATATTATCGGCGAGCCGCACGGAGCGGTAGTGGATTTATCTTTGACCAGCGTGGTTGACAGTGATTTAGTCGCTGTTTTTTCCTGGTATGACAATGAAGCTGGCTATACCGAAACTCTTGTCCGGCATGTTTTGGAAGTAGCAAGAACTTTTTGATGGTCATTGTGGATAATTAGTCTTGCCATTGGTTTTCAGGTAGTTTACCTTTTAAGAAATGAGTATTTTTATTTCTCTTATTATTTTTTTATCTTTGTTCATCTCGCCTGTTTTAGCTCAAGAAAGCCCTAATCCTTATACCGGAGAAATTAAAAATAGGTTAAGAGAAGGAATTAAGGAATTCAAGCAGAATGTTAAGACAGAAAAGACCGAGCTTAAGGATTTAAGGAATGCAAACAAGGAAGATTTGGAAAAAAGAAAAAAAGAGCTGAAAAGCGAAGCTGAACAAAGAAAAGAGGAATTCAAGAGCCGGATGGAAGAAGCCAAAACTAAGGCCAAAGAACAGATTGAGGCCAAAAAAGTTGAAATGAAAGAAAAGCTCAGGCTTGTCAGAGATGAACAGAAAAAAAATAGAGTTGAAAGGCTGGAAAAACAGCTTAACGAACTTAATGAGAGAATGACAGATCATTTTATCAAGGTTCTTGATAGGCTGGAAAAAGTCTTGGTTAATATAGAAAGCAGAACTGATAAAGCTGAAGCCCGCGGCTGGGATGTTTCAGGCGTCAGGGCAATGATTACTGTGGCCGAAAGTGCGATTTCAGAAACAAGACTGGCAATTGAAGCTCAAAGTGCTAAGAATTATACCCCGACAATCTCTGGCAACGAAGAAGGGTTAAAATCAGAAGTTGGCCAAGCAAGACAAGCTTTACATAGAGATTTAGGTACAGTTAAGGAAAAAATCAGGCTTTCTTATGAAGCAGTAAGGAGAGTGGCCACGACTTTGGCCCAAGTGCCGAAAATTGATGATGATGACGACGATGTGTCGCCAACTGTAAGCCCGTCGCTTAGCCCCACTCCTTAATTTATAAGTTATGAAAAAGATTTTTTGGATAATTTTAATAGTTGCTCTGGCCATAGTTGGTTATTGGTTTTGGCAAACTCAACAAAGTCCAGATGCCGAGTTACCACAGCTTCCGCAAGTTTCTAATGAAGATACAACTGTTCAGATCCAGCAGGATTTAAATGAGATTAATTTAGGCGATATTGATGCAGAATTTCAAAGCATAGATGCTGATTTAAATAATCTGTAGAAACGATCTTGGGATGATGAGGGAAAGCGGCCATTCGGCCGCTTTTAGTTGCTCATTTTTCCGGAATGAGATATTTTGGGGAAAATGAAATCTACTCAGATTTTAAAAGAAATCAGCCAGTTGATTTTATCGGTTGAGGATTCAAGCATTCAAAAAATAGACAAGCTTAAACTTATAAAAGTTCTTTTTGCCATTAAATTGAAATTAATTGAATTCTTAGAAAAAGAATTAAAAATAGAGGCCAAAGTGATATATCGGGCCAGTGTGGCCAGAAATACGAATAATAATATTCAAATGTTAAACAAGTATGATTTAATTATGCAGTTTATAAAGAATAATAGCGGTCGCGTGAGCGCGGCCGAGCTTTTGAGCCTTGGCATTACCGGCCGCTCTTTGCGTCGCTATATCAAAAATCTTATTGATGGAAGAAAAATAAAAATAGAAAAATCCGGCCGGAACTATTTTTATTTACTGGCATAAAGTATACTTATTTTAATGAATATCAATTTGAAGCATTGGACTGGCACTGTTTTAGTGGCAGTAGCGGCTGGTTTTGTCATTTTCGGGTTGATTCGCGGCCAAAAAATTTTAAGTAATTTTTTTAAATCCGAACCAAGCGATGGAAGTTTTGAAAGGGGAGAGCTTTTGGAACAGATTCAGTTAGAAATTGAGACGCCAACCCCTTTGCTTTTAAAAACTCCAAGGCCGACTTTGACTAAAACTCTAACTCCAGTTTTAACTTTAACCCCAGCCCCAACACTTACGTCTTCACCAGAACCGACTCTTTATCCAACTCTATCGTTATCTCTTACACCTTTTACGCCTACCTTGACACCAACTCCTACACCGGAATCAGAACAGCAGCAAGCGCAACAAAATCAATGCCAAGAAGGCCAGGTTGATATAAATACTGCTTCAAAAGAAGATATTATGAAAATTAAATACTTTGGAGGGACTGGTACCAGAGCAGATGAACTAATTAGTTTAAGACCTTTTTCATATGTTGACGATTTGGAACGTGTGAAAGGAATTGGCGGGCCTGGATCAAAAACTCTTACTGACATAAAAGAGCAGGGAATTGCTTGCGTAGAATAATACTGGCCAGTATTTTTAAATTATGGCCAATAATACTTTGGCCACTAAACCAGTTTTTTTGTTATAAAATACCTTTGGGGCTAGACTTTTATCTCTAATTGTTTTATAAAAGAAATCTCTTTTGATTTTTAAAAATGAGTCAAATAATGGTTATAATTAACTATCTGGCAAGTTATTAACAGATAGCATTATTTTGTACTAAAATAGGGCTTTAAAACTCTGATAAACTTATCCACAGTTTTGCCCTTTACACCCTACTATTAACTTCATAAAATGAGGCTAATTGTGGATAAAATAATGCTGAAAAGCATTTTTATTAACTCCCACATTAAAATAATTGGTCGAAATTAGAAATTAGAATTGTGTGCCCCCACACCAGAATGAATGAAAATCTGAAGATTTAAGAAACCGCGAAGCGGTAATCATTCATTTGGTGTGGGGGTTAGTCCGGTCAGGTCCTGGTCGAAAATAAAGGGCCTCCCTTATTTAAAAAACCGGATAAATGGTTCGACAGAGTTTACCAAAATACTGAATTCTGTCGAAGTATTATAGAAATTATTATCAATTATCGATAATTGATAACCCATAAATTTAGTCGAAAAATTTTTCGGGTTATGAGAATTAACTGCCCGTCTAAACTTTTTATAAAATAAAAATTTTGGCGGGTTGGTCGCAGAAAATAAAATGAGTATTAAAAACAAAATAAAATTAAACTTTAAAAAAGGTTTAACAGTTATCACTTCAGCGGCAACAATTTTGGTGCTTTCTGGAGTGGCCTTAGTTCCTACAGGAGCTCAGGCGCAAACTACTGCTGAGCTTATAGCTCAATTGCAAGCACAAATTGCCGCTTTAACGGCGCAATTAAATGCCCTGGCAACAGGACAACCGGCCCCAAGCACGGCTTGCAGCTTTTCTCGAAGCTTATATCTCGGTGTAGTTGGAAGTGATGTAATGTGTTTGCAGCAGTATTTAAACAGTACTGCTAATAAGGTTGCCACCAGTGGTGCTGGTTCTCCTGGGAATGAAACCACGACTTTTGGTTCACGAACTCAGGCAGCAGTAGCCGCATGGCAGGCAGCTAATGGAGTCAGTCCGGCCGCCGGATATTTTGGCACGATTTCAAGGGCCAAATATACGAGCTTGGCTGGAGTTCCAGGCGTTCCAGGCGCAACCCCAGCTCCGGGCGTTCCCGGCAATGTTGTTACCACTTTGGCTTCGGATAATCCGGGAGCAAGAACAATTACTTTAAACGCCTATGGAGAAACAGTAATGTCTTTGAGATTTACCGGTTCTGGAAAGGTTCAAGAACTTGCCTTTAAGAGACAAGGACCTGGCGACACCAATGACTTTGACGGTCTTGCAATTTATGACGGAGCAAGAAGATTAACCAGTCAGAGAACCCCGTCTTCAGCTGACGGAACCGTAACATTTATTAATTTAGGAGTTGATGTAAGCGGTTCTAAAGATCTTAAATTGGTTGCTGATTTCGGTGGAACCAATAATAACGCCGGAAACGTTAACTATTGGCAGCTGACCAATGTCAAATTGGATTCAGGCACTGCCAGCGGTTTTCCGTTGAATAGCAATAATTTCACTTCTGCTGGTTCAAATTCGGGAACAATCAATGTTGACAAAACCGGTTCAGTCGGCAGTCCGAAAGTCGGCCAAAAGAACGCTCAGGTTTCAGAGTTTAAGATTACCGCTAACACCGAAGCGGCTTTGGTCAGACGGGTTCAGATACTTCAGGGCGGTACGGTAAAAAACACCGACATTACCAACTTGAAACTGGAAGTTAATAGCGCTCAAGTGGCAACCGGCAATATGACTTCAGACGGTTATGCCGTGTTTGACTTTGGCACGCCCGGCTACAAGATTGATAAAGGCGATAACAAGATATTTAAGATGTACGCCGATTTGGCCGGGAAGAAAGATGAAACCATTAAGTTCTATGTTGATGTGGCTTCAGACGTTCACGCGATTGGCGATCAATTTGGTCTTGGCATGAAGCCGACTCTTGACACCAATTTTGACGATTCGTCCAACACCCACTCCCTTACTTTGCAGGGCGGTGTTTTGACGATTGCCTTTAATGGTCCGAATGCCACCAACATCGGAACCAAAGTTACTGATCAGGTGTTGTATCGGTTCTCAATGACTGCCGCTAACGATATTGAGATCAAAAAGTTTAGAATCGGATTCTGTCATGATCCGGGCGGCGACGGTTCATTTGCTAACATCGCGGATGACCTTGACGATGTCACTGATGTTAAAATCGTTGATGAAGATAGCGGTCAAGTTGTGGCCGGACCAACAGATGGTACTGGCTTTACCGAAGACGCAACTGACGGCTGTGAAGATGCCGTTCAAGGAACTTACAAGCAATACACCGACACCTTTGACTTGAAAGCCGGTGTAACCAGAAACTTCAAGATTACGGCTGACATTGACACAGGGCTTAACACGACCAACAACGAGTTGGCCGCCACTGATGTTATCAATGTAATGATTGACGGTTTCGGTGAGTCAGATAACGCCACTACTAGCGGTGATGTATCGGTTTTGAAATATGCCGGCACTAACACCGCGGTTGATGATTCGGACATTGTTCCGAACACTGATATGATCGGCAATAATATGACTTTGCAGGCGTCATCTTTGACCTTGGGCCTTTCGTCCACGCCGGGCGATTCCACCTATGTTAAGGGAACCAAAGACACCAGCGTCGTGGCCTTTAACTTTAGCGCGGCATTAGCCTCGGATATTAAAGTCACCAACATTACCCTTACCGGTTATGTGGATGACGACGGAACGGCTCCGTTCGCCAAGATCGGTTCAAACTCTGATTCCAGCTTGACCACTTCGGGCTTGGTTTCAGCAGTTAAACTGTATGACGGCGATACCGGAACCTTGATTGATGATACGCCAGACACTAATAACCTGAATAATTCCACCGGCACAGTTATCTTTAATAACTTGGTCTGGAATATTGCGGCCGGAACAACCAGGAAATTATTGGTTAAGACTGATTTGTCAACCAACCCGACCTCAGGTGCGAACGATTACTTCTCGTTTGATATCGATGCCACCACCGACGTGACCGCGCTTGACAGTTCAAGCCAGACGGTTAACGCCGGCCAGGCTGATCCGAACGCATCCACTAATCCGACCAACGTGGTGACCGTGTCTTCAGGCGGAAGCGTTAACCTTGCTTTGGCTCCGACCAACCCCAACAAGAAAGCGGTTTACTGGGGCCAGAACGACGCTTTATTCACGGTTTACAGATACAGGGCGACTGATGAGGCCTTCTTCATTGAAAGATTGAACATTGTTACCGCTTCAGGAAGCGGCGAAGTAGTGGCTTCTGCCACCGCCAACATTGATTCGGTGAAACTGGAATATACCAACAAGACCGGTTCCATCATTACCGCGCTTGGCGCGCTTGATGCCGGCACTGGTTCAGTGTCATTCGGATTTGTCGGCGATCAGCGTCCGTACATTCCGAAAGATTCAAGCGTTGACGTAAAGGTTTACGCCAATATAAAGCCAAAAGCCGGAAGAAGCGGAACAGCGCTTTCCACCTTAGGCTCGGAAGAAGCATTCTCGCTAGACATCTCTAACGGCCAGAACGACGAATTCAGGGCCGTCGGAGAAGGATCAGGTTCGGTGAAGACCAATGCCGACATTACTGATTCCCAGAAATCAAAAGGCAATGATCACTTTGTCTTCCGCACTTATCCGGAATTCGTTCAGGATACCCTGGCTGCTTCAGAGCCGTTGGGTACCAAAGATGTCTTAAAGTTCACCATTAAGGCCCACGGAGCAAGCGGTTCAAGATTATTGTTTGACGATAACGCCTCGGCAACCATCAGATTCGAGATTATCGCTTCCGGCGCCCAGTCAGCCACTGATATGACCGCAAGATTGTATGACTTGACTACTAACGATCAGGTTGCCAGTCAGACCGTGTCAAACGGCCAAACCTCTCTTGCCAATAAGAGAGCTTCGGTAACCTTTGACTCATGGGACAAGAATGTTGAAATTGATTCTGGCAGCCAGAAGTCGTTCAGAGTGGAACTTGGATTTACCGGTTTCACCGACAAGTCCGATTTCTTACAATTGGTCTTAAATGACGGCGACGCCAACGCTATCTTGACATATGTTGATGGCTCTAATTCAGCCGAAAACAATACCGTTGACTTGGGCGGCAGCACTGCTCCGGGCAACACGTTAGGCAGCGTCTTCAGACTCTTGCCGATGAACGGTCCGATCTTTGTCAAGCAGTAAAGATTGAGTTGAATCCGGTTTCTCTAATCCTTGCGTAGGGATTAACCGGGAAAATCAAAAACCGCCGAAAGGCGGTTTTTGATTTTATTTTATTTTTCGGTTATGATTTCTTTAATGTCTAATAAAGTAATTCTTTGGATTATTGTTTTTGTTGCCGGAGCAGGCTTGATATTTTCAGCCAATTTTTTTCGCGACAAAGGCTCCGGTGGTGTTTCTCTAGAAACGCCAGCTCCTTCAGAAACAATTTCTCCATTGCCAAGTCCGTCGCCTTCGCTAAGGCCAACTTCGGTGCAAGTAGCAGCTTCTTGCCAGATTACCGGCCAGATCGTTTTTTTAGATAAAAATTTTTACGAAAACAAAGGCGCAAAAATTGTTTATCAGAATGTTGATGATCCGATCCGCCAGATTTTTTGGAAATCAAATCCGGATGACGGAGTTTTAGCGATCGGGCCGAATCTCTTTGAAGATCTGCCTTTGCCTGACGGCTCTCGCAACGTCGGCTTGACGATAAATAAAGAACCGTTCGCCCAAAACTATACTTTGACTGCTTCAATAACTTATGGAGCGAGGAATGCTCGTGGTATAGTTGAAGATAGAATCGCGGATTGCACCGGGAAAGTATTTGTCCAGATGCCCTAAAAATGGATTCAATTTTCGCCAAAACAATTTTTCTTTTCGCTTCATTATTAACCGTTTTGACCGGTGCGGATTATGTTAAAATAAGCTCCGACAGCTTAACTTACGATTTTAGAACCGGCGATCATGCGCCAATTTATTATTTTTTAAATACCGAAAATGCGGGAATCAAAAAAGTCAGATTTGACGTTACCAGTTTTTCTGACTGGGTTTCTGTTTATAAAGAAGGCGATAATGCGTCAGCCAAAACAAGCCTTGAATTGGCTCAATATTCTCCGCTTAATTTTATTTTGGAAGTTCGTCCGGAACGCCTTTCGGATGGCGTCAATAAGGCTAAAGTGACTGTTGAAGCGGTTGATTTACAGGATTATAGCGTGCTCGATTTAAAAGAAGTGATTATTACAGTAAATAAAAACTTAAAAGAGGAAGCCATTCCTTTTATTATTGAAACGCCGAAACAAATTATTAGTCCAACGCCAGCGCCGATTTTAATTTTAACTCCAACCCCTTTTATACCATCTTTCTCTCTACCAAAACTAAGTCCAGTTAAAACTCCTTTTCTTCCTCTGTCTCCATCTCCTGCTTTATCTCCTGAAATAGAAATTTCGAGATCAGTTTTAAAACAGATTCAATCGACGATAGATTCTATAAAGCTCTTTTTGAAAAAACTCTTCTAGTTGTTTTAAAATGATGTATCGTAAAAACTTAATATTAACTATGGTCTTAATCTTGGCCGGTTTTTTTATTTACTCTTTCAATCTTAATAATTCTCTTTTTTGGGATGACGATGAGTGGATTAGGGGTAATGTTTTTGTGCATAGTTTTTCTTATTTGAAGGAAATCTTTACTCAAAATGTTGAGGCCGGTTTTGGGTTAAATAGCAATTATTACCGGCCCATACTTTTGCTGAGTTTCGTTTTTAACTATGTTATTCACGGCATCGCTCCATTCGGTTATCATTTTGTCAGTAATGGATTTCATATCGCCAACGGAATTTTAATTTTTGTTTTGTTAGGCAATTTTATAGGTTTGCGCGCTTCTTTCATCGCCTCGCTTTTATTTTTGATTCATCCGGCCCAGACCGAAGCAGTATCTTACATTTCTGGACGAGGTGACCCCATGTCTGTTTTTTTTATGTTGTTGGCCTTTTGGTTTTTTATCAAATCTTTAAATATTAAAACGTTTAAATCTAAAATATATAAAGTATTGTCTTTTTTTTCAGCTATTTTAGCTTTATTGTCTCGAGAGACCGCCGTACTCTTTCCCTTGCTTTTAATGATTTTTTACATTTCATTTTTAAGCAAAGACGGTTTTATGAGGTCTTTTAAGGCATCTTTTCTTAAATCCTTGCCGTTTTGGATTATTTCCGCAATTTACTTTGTTTTGCGGCTTACGGTTTTTAATTTTGAGAACACTTTGAATTTTTATTCAGAGCCGACTATTTATTCTGAAAATTTACTCTATCGTTTGTTTACTTTCGGTCACGTCTTGATTGAGTATTTCAAAATAATTTTATGGCCGGCAGGTCTTCATATGGAACGCGATTTGCCCGTGGCTACATCAATATTCCAATGGCCTGCATGGTTTGGTATTTTGATAGCAGTAGGTATTATGGTGGTTGGTATTATTTTATACAGGAAAGAAAATTCAAAATCACAAATTCAAAACGTTTCGGATTCCCGAATGTGGACATTCGGCTGGTTTTGGTTTTTCGTCGCCTTGGGTCCGGTTTCCGGGATTATTCCGATAAATGCATTGATTTATGAACACTGGCTCTATCTGCCTTTGATCGGCTTCGCCGCTTTTGTCGGTTTTTATCTTGATAAAGCCTTTGAATTTTTAGAATCAAGATCAGTTATCAGTCGTAAGTTATTACTTCTTGGTTTGATAGTCTATTTTTCTTTTTTTTCTTTTCAATCAATCCGACGCAACATCCTTTGGGGCAAACCAATTGAATTTTACGAAGACATCTTAAAATATAATTCTTTGAGCGTTAGAATTATGACAAATTTGGGCAAGCAATATTTTGAAAAAAGGGATTTTGCTAAAGCCGCCGAATTTTACGAACGGGCGGTTGAAAGTCCGGGTGGAGATATTTTTGCCCAACCGCATTATAATTTAGGCAATCTTTACCGTGATACCGGAAGAATTAATGAAGCAATCAAGCAGTATGAAGAAGCCATTAAAATCGATCCAACTTTTCCGTTTGCTTATCAGAATTTAGCCGAGATTTACGTCAATAAAAAACAAGATTTCATTTCAGGGATTGAAATTTTAGAGAAATTGAAAAAAGTTCAGCCCGGGAATCCAAGAGTTTTTTATAATCTCGGGCTTCTTTATTTGGCGACTGATAGTGTTGATTTGGCAATCAGAAATTTTGAACTTGGATTAGATTTGGTTTCTGGCCAAGATATGGAAGTTGAGGCGGCTATTTCGGAAATACTGAATAAGATTAAGATTAGGTAGAAAATAACAATTCGGTTTCTCTGACCATTTTTTCCATCGGGAATTTAAAAAGTATAGTTTGATGAGCTTGAATTGCAAATTCTTGGCGAGTTTTTTCGTTTTCAATAAGATATTTAATGGCTTCGGCAATTTGTTGCGGGTTTTTAGGTTCGGCCATGATTCCATTTTCTCCATTTTTGATTATTTCCGGAACTGCCCCGACAGAAGTAGCGATAACCGGCACTTTGGCGGCCATAGCTTCTAGAATCGTCCAAGGAAAGCCTTCTTTGACAGAGGGCAGGACGAAGATATCAAAAGCTTTTATGTATTTAAACGCTTCAGGAATTTGGCCCAGCAGCATTATTTCTTTTTCTAAACCATAATTTATAATTCGCGATTCTAAGTTCGATCGTTCTTGGCCGTCACCGATAATTAAAAATTTTATTTTTTCAAGATTCATGTCGTAATTAATTTTTAAGATTTTTACCGCTTCTATAAAATACTTTAAGCCTTTGGTTGGATAAAAGTTGGCAATGGTTCCGACAATGAAATTGGCTTGAAAAATTTTAGGCTGTTTTTGGGATAGATTTTTGAATAATTTTAGGCGGGCTTCATCTTTGGGCAGAAATTCTATCTTCAGGGCATCGATTCCGTTATGGATCAGTTTTAATTCTTTTTTTAGTTTTATTTTTAACCTTAAAGCCTGTTCGTAGTCGCTTTTGTTATTCATTGTGATAATGTCTTTGAATCCAGCCGTGATTTTCTCGGCCAGAACGAATATTTTTTTCTTCCAAAGAGGCCAGGGATCGTTAAAAGACCAGCCGCCGATGCGGTAAATTATTTTCAAATCTTTAAACTTTTTAGATCTCAAGAGTTTAATTTTAAATCCGGCAATGCTTCCCAGAACTCCGGCTTTGGAACTGTTTAAGTGAAGATAGTTCGGTTTAAACTTATTTATAAGTCTCATTAGTTCGATTATTCCGAGAATGTCAAAAATAGGGTTTATCTCTCTTTTTAAGAATCTAAGGCGTTTGGTTTTTATACTTTTTTGTTCCAGGGAATTTAAAAATTCGCTTTTTTCCCCCGAATCAGAGGCTACCAGGATTTCGTATTTTTCTTTATCCAACCGAGTGGTCAGCTCGTAAAGAAATCTTTGGGCGCCGCCGAATTCTGACTGGGTAATAATAAATAAAATCCGTTTGATTTCGTTGTCCATTTATGACAGGATAGTATAATAAAAATCCGATTTTATCAATGAAAATTCTATTTTTTTCAACTGCTTATCTGCCCTTTTTAGGAGGAGCGGAGTTGGCCATAAAAGAAATAACCGGCCGACTGCCTGATGTGGAATTTGATTTAATTACCGCCAAACTAAAAAGGGGACTGCCCGATTTTGAAAAAAGCGGCAATGTGAATATTCATCGCATCGGCTCCGGCAGTAAATTTTTAGACAAGCCCTTTTTGCCCAACCTCGGTTTTTTAAAAGCAGTCAGTCTTCATAAAAAAAATAACTATGATTTAATTCACGGTGTTATGGCTTCTCAAGGTTCAGCGGCGGCCTATCTTTTCAAATTTTTGTATTCAAAGATTCCATTTGTTTTGACCTTACAGGAAGGGGATTTGGGCCGGAATTCGCTTTTTGACAGATTTTGGCAGAGAAGAATTATAAAGAAAGCTGACATAATCACAGCAATTAGCGATTATTTGGCTGATTTTGTCAGAAAATTTAATAAAAAAGCACCAGTTTATATTATTCCAAACGGAGTAGATCTTGAAAAATTTTCCATTCCAAACAACAAATTCCAAAATTCGAATCATAAAACAATAATAACTGTTTCGCGGCTGGTTCGGAAAAACGGGATTGATATTTTAATAAAGGCCGTCAAACAACTTACAACTTACAACTTACAACTTACAACTTTAATTATCGGTGAGGGCAAAGGACGGAAAAAACTCGAGAAATTGGCTAAGGATTTAGGTGTGCAGAATAGAATACAGTTTTTGGGAAGTATTTCCCCTGATGAAATTCCAAAATACTTAGCCGAAGCCGACATATTTGTCAGGCCGTCCCGTTCAGAAGGCCTTGGCAGCGCTTTTTTAGAAGCAATGGCGGCTGGGGTTCTCGTTATAGGGACTTCGGTTGGCGGGATTCCTGATTTTTTGAAAGACGGGGAAACAGGATTGTTCTGTAAAGTGGATGATCCTAAAGATTTAGCAGAAAAAATAAACAAGCTTTTGGAAGATGAAAATTTAAGCAGAAAATTGGCTGAAAACGGCCGTAAATTGGTTGAGGAAAAATATAATTGGAATGGAATCGCCCAAGAAATGAGAAAAATCTATGAAGAAGCTATCAGTCGTAATTCCAATTTATAACGAGAAAAATACAATCAGAGAAATCCTAAGAAGAATTGACGCAATAAAATTAGACGGGGTTGAAAAGGAGATTATTTTGATTGATGATTTTTCTATTGACGGAACCAGAGAAATTTTGAGCGGTTTAGGTTCGAATTATAAAGTTTTTTTTCAAGATAAAAACATGGGCAAGGGCAGGGCCGTAAAAAGGGGTTTTGAAGAAGCAAGCGGAGACATAGTTTTAATCCAGGATGCTGATTTGGAATATGATCCGGCTGATTATCCTCAATTGATAGGCCCCGTAATTGACGATCGGGCCGATGTTGTTTATGGCTCAAGATTTTTGAATTCAGAAATTACATCGCAAAACAAGATTACTTATCGCCACGGGTTTATTTTCAGCCGGATACTGAATTTATTTTCAAATTTTCTAAGCGGACTTTGGTTGTCGGACATCTACACTTGTTATAAAGTTTTTTCGGCGGGAGCCGTCAGAGCAATAATAACCGAAATCAAGTCAAAACGATTTGGCATAGATCCGGAGTTTACCGCTTTAATCGCAAAGAATAAATTCAGGGTTTTAGAAATTCCGATTCATTATCAAGGCCGCACTTACCGGGAAGGCAAGAAAATAAACTGGAAAGATGGCTTGGCAGCGATTTGGCATATTATCAGATTTAATCTTTTTTAAAAAAGATTAAATCTGTAAATTTTAAACGAATCAATTATGAAAAGAATCACTATTACTACGGGAATATTCTGGCCGGAAATCGGCGGACCGTCAAGTTATCTCAAAGCAATTTTGCCGGAATTGCTGGTTCGCGGCTTTAAAGTCAATTTAGTCACTCGTTCAAAAAAAAGAAATTATCCGAAAGATAAAGATTCAAAGCATGGGATTTACCGAATCAAAGATCTGCCTTTCAAACCGTTGAATTACTTAAGGTATTTTTTAAAATTAATGGAAATAGCCAGATCGAGTGATATTATTTATGCCCAAGGACCGATTAGCTCGGGTTATCCAAGTTACTTAGCCAATAAGTTTTTAAAAAAGAAATTTATCGTTAAAATTACCGGCGACTATGCTTGGGAAAATTATTCGTTGAAAAATGATATTATTGATGTTTTAAAATTCCAAAATAAAAAAATCTCCGGTAAATTCAGTCGTTTGAAAAAAATTCAGATGAGAATCTGCCAATCAGCTGATAAGGTGATTGTCCCTTCTAAATTTTTAGCCAAAGTAGTCGGGCATTGGGGCGTTAAAGATGAGAATATCAAGGTTATTTATAATGGAAGCGGTTTCAAACCTTTGGCCATGGAGAAAGAAAGGGCCAGGCGGGAAATAGGCATTCCCGGAAATATAATTTTGTCGGCGGGTCGACTGGTTCCATGGAAGGGGTTTAAGATGCTGATAAAAATAATGCCGGAGTTGATAAAAGAATATAATTTCGCAAGGCTTGTGATAGTGGGTGATGGTCCGGAAATGCAGAATTTAGAAACTATAAAAAACAATCTGGGGCTTAATAATAAAGTTTATTTAGTCGGTCAAAAGTCGCAGGAAGAATTGAAAACTTATCTGGCCGCGGCCGATATGTTTGTTTTGAACACGGCTTATGAAGGATTTTCTCATCAGCTTTTGGAAGCAATGGCCGCCGGAGTGCCGGTTATCACCACTAATGCCGGAGGCAATCCGGAGTTAGTCAGACAGGGCGAAAACGGATTTATGATCAAATATAATGATGAATTAAACTTAACTGAAGCGATTAAGGCATTGTTTGAGCATCAGGATATCAGGGAAAAGTTTATCGAGGAAGGGGGAAAGACGGCTGAAAAATTCACCGTCCAAAAAATGGCCGATGAGACGATAGAAGTCTTAAATTCATTAATTAAAAATGACTAAGTTATTAATGATAACCGGACGGGGAAGCGCGGTTGATTTGGCTTCCGGGAAAAAAGGCGCTTTTTACAGTATGCTTGAAGAATTTCACGAATATTGGGAGAGAATAGATGTTATTGCGCCTAAAGTTAAAAATCCTGTTTTTAATATCTTCGGGAATGTTTATATTCATTCTTCTCCTTTGCCGCTATTATTCCATCCGATATTTTTTATCAAAAAAGCTTTAGAAATTTATAGGCGGCAAAAATTTGATTTAATCACTGTTCATGAATTTCCGCCTTTTTATAACGGAATCGCTGCACGATTAATCTGGAATAAAATTAAAGTCCCTTATATTTTGGAAATTTTTCATATTCCCGGTTATCCAAAAGCGGCAAGCCTAAAAGAAAAAATATACCGACGTTTTTTTTACTTTTTTATTAAATATGATTCTAAAAAAGTAAAAGCGGTAAGAGTAATGAATAATCAAATAGCTGAAAAACTCGCAAATTTAGGGGTTCCGGAATCAAAAATAAATTTAATTCCGGCAGTTTATGTTGATTTGGATATTTTTAAGCCGATGAGTTTGGAAAAAAAATATGACCTGATTTTTGTCGGCCGGTTAGTCAAAAACAAAGGCGTAGATTTATTTCTTGAAACTGTTAAACGTTTAAACGTCAGGGCCGTGATTGTAGGTGATGGACCATTGAAAAATAGCTTAAAGTCTAAAGTCAAAAGTTTAAAGTTAGAAGATAATGTTATTTTTTATGGTTGGGCAAAGGATTCAGAAGAAGTGGCAAAATTATTGAACCAATCCAAAATTTTAGTAATGCCGTCATATAATGAAGGCGGGCCACGAGTGATAGTTGAAGCCATGGCTTGCGGTTTGCCGACACTGGTCACACCGGTTGGGATAATAGCCGATATTATTAAAGATGGTCAGTTTGGTCAAATAATCAGATGGAATTCAGAAGATATCGCTGAAAAGGCGAAACTCTTGCTTGGCAACGAGGCAGAATACCAACAATTCAGCAAAGCGGCTTTAAAAATTGCAGAAAGGTTTGAAAAAAAATCGGCAATAAGAAATTACGCCGATAAACTTCAAAAGTTGATTTAATTTTTTATTAAAGTTATCCACAAGTGTAATATTTTTTTTTTGGTATAATTGTTTTTGTAGGATAAAAGTTATCCACAGGTCTTAATAAAAAGTGATTATTCTTTAAAATTTTTTCCAAAAAGAATTTAATAATTATCACCATAGTTTATTTTATGAAAAAGGTATTCCTTTCTCTTTTTATCGGGTCGATGGTTTTTTCTATTGTTTTAGTAAATGGAGCTTTGGCTGATTCAACAATCGGAGCCAATATATCCACTACTGGAACCCTTACTGTCAACAACAACTCTGGTACTGCGGTTCTTTTTCAAAGATCGGGCACGAATATATTTATTTTCAATACCACTAATGGAAGATTGGGGATAGATCCAGGCGCCCTGGATACGAAATTCGAAGTCGGCGGCACCGCTTCAGCAACCAATCTGATGATATCGGGTGCCGTCCAGTTTGCGGGTAATGTCTCGGTGGCTTATTCCAGATTTGGCACCACCACTACCAACCATGCCAATTATATTTCTGCATCCAATGACCTTTTGGTTTCGGGCGATGCTGAAATTCGGGGCTCGGCTTCTTTTGGGGGCACTGCCTCGGTTTCGGGCGTCTTCTATATGAATGACGGTAGTTTCCGACCAAACGCTAATTCTGCTACCGCTTTCAGATTTCAGAATACAGCCGGCACCACCAGTGTTTTGACAATTGATACGACTAATACAAGAGTAGGTATTGGGACCACCCCTACCACTACTTTTGAAGTTCAGGGTACTTCTTCAGCTTCTTACTTTATGAGCGGTGGTGCAGTTCAATTCGCCGGCAACGCGGCTTCATTGGCTTATTCCAGATTCGGCACTAACACCACCGGTCACGCCAACTATATTACAGCTTCCAATGATCTTTTGGTTTCGGGCGATGTTGAAATAGATGGCTCGGCTTCTTTTGGCGGCAGGGCTTCTGTGGCCACTGACTTTAATGTTGGTGAAAATTCAACCGCAACTACGAGTGTTACTTTTGAAACAAAGGCGGCCGCTAAAGGAGTATGTCTCATTATAACGGGAGCTAATGGGACGGTTTACTACGCAAGAATTGTTGCCAGTGGCAGTACTGGTACGTCACCCCAATGGTGGCTAACGACAACAAATTGTAATATTTAGTAGTAATGTCTTGGATATTTAAAAAGAATCAATTATCCCAAGTTTTAACAGGCCTGATCTTTATACTAGGCACGCTGTTAGTCATTGTTTTGGGCTTTAAAGCGTATTCACTAGTTTTAAAAGGGAGTGGAGGAAAAGAGAGGATTGATCAAACAATTTATCAGGCGGTTTTCCTTGAAGGCAATCAGATTTACTTCGGCAAATTAAGAGATATTGATTCGCGATACCCGATTTTAGACGAAGTATATTATGTAAAACTGGAGGGCGAGGATGCGACTTCGGGTAGATTAGTCAAACTTGGAGAGACAGAGCCGCATGGCCCTCAAGACCAAATGGTCATTAATCGAGATCATATTCTTTTCTGGGAGAATTTAAAAGACGATTCCCAAGTAGTCCAGACAATTCGCAGTTTAAAACTTAATCAATGAATAAATTATTTAAACCGTATATTTTCTTAGTTCTTTTTTTATTCTTAATTCCGGGTTTGGTTTTAGCCGCTGCCGTTACTTTTTCGGAAGACACGACTATCAATTTGAGTGTGGGCGGGACTTCAACTGACTTTACCATTGTCGGCGGTTCAAGCGCCGATGAAATAACAACTGAAACCTCGATTCTTACTTTTAAGATTTCCGGCGGACAGACATTCACTCTAAGATCAACAGACCGGAAAATTTTGACTAATGATGGCGGCCTTAGCCAAAATTGTCCCAGTAATTACTCTGAAATATCAATGACGCTGCCTACTGGTTCTGGGCAGAGAACAATAAAAGTGACGCCAAGTTCTTCTAACTGTTCCACTCTTACTGGCGGCGGAGGCGGCGGCGGAGGAGGTGGAACTGGCGGAGGCGGTTCTTCAACTTCTTCGACCACTCCAACCCCAACCCCAACTCCGGCTACAGGCGCAGAAGCATTAGTTGCTCAAATAGCGGCCCTGCAGTCCCAAATAGCCGGATTATCGGGTCAGACTCCTTCTGCCTCGCAATTTACCAGAAATCTAACAGTCGGTTCCAGCGGAGAAGATGTAAAAACTTTACAGCAATATCTTAATGCGGCAGGTTTTAAAATCGCTAATTCTGGTCCCGGTTCTCCCGGAAATGAAACTAATCTGTTTGGTTCTTTAACCAGAACCGCTTTGGCTAAATGGCAGGCGGCTAACGGCGTTTCGCCGGCTGTTGGATATTTCGGGTCTTTGACAAGAACAAAGATGATTTCAGTTTCTGTTCCGGTGGCTACGCCATCAACCGTTCCGGCGGCAACTCCGGTTTCAACGCCTCAAGTTTCCGGCGCTACTTATAACTTCACTCGCAGTTTGACTGTTGGTTCTCAAGGGGCTGATGTCACGGCTTTGCAGGATTATTTGACCAGCACCGGCCACTTTATTTATTCCGGTGGTTCAACCGGACGTTTCGGAGCGGTAACGAAAGCGGCTTTAGTGGCTTGGCAGGCAGCTAACGGTGTTTCGCCGGCCAGCGGATATTTTGGGCCGGTTTCCAGAGCAAAATATTTAGAGCTTATAAATAAGTAGTCCATTTTGATTCATAAACAAAAAACGGCTGTGATTGCGCCGTTTTTTGTTTTTAGGTAGATTTTATCTGGGTATGAAATCAGAAAAAATCATTTTTATTGTTTTTTTATTGTTTGGATTTTCTGTTTTTTTTAATGGTTTAAATGGTGAATTTATTCATGACGATCTTTTAGTTTTATCTCATAGTTTTTTTAGTCAATTCAGCAAGATATTTAGTTTTTTCGGCCAGCCGTATTTTGAAGATTTTTACCAAGCTGGATTATACCGGCCTCTTACTCAAATCAGCTTCGGCCTCAACTTTTTAATCAGTTCTTCTCCATTGGGTTTTCATTTGGTTAATGTTTTACTTCATATTGTTAATTCATTTTTGATTTTTTTGTTTTTGAGGCGATTTTCAAAAAACTTTCGTTTAGGTTTAATTTCGGCATTTTTGTTTTTAGTTCTGCCGATTCATGTAGAGGCTGTAACATCAGTTGTCGGCCGGGCCGAATTGCTTTCTTTTTTCTTCGGGATTCTGACTTTGCTATTATGGCTTGATTTCAAATACTTTCTTTCAGCCATAACTTTATTTTTAGCGCTTTTAAGTAAAGAAACGGCCGTTGCAGTTTTCGGAGTGGTTGTTTTACTTGGCTGGCATCAAAAAAAACGAGGGGTGACCCGACTGGGGGTCCCCCATAGCGCGCAAATGAAAATTGAGCACTATGGGGGTAAGGAGGGGCAGGACCCCGAGTTTTTAAAATGGTTGATTTACCATTCAGCGGCTGCCGGGCTGTATTTTATTTTGAGAATTATTGTCTTGGATCAGTACGCTTTTCAAACAAAAGTGGAATTTGTTTTTAATCCGTTGGCCTACAGTTCATTTTTTGAACGGATCTCTACGGCTTTGAAGATTTTAGTTATTTATCTTCAGAAAATTTTTATCCCTTACCGTCTTTCGGCTGACTATTCTTATGACCAGATTCCAATAGTGAAAGATTTATTTTTTTCGCCTCTGGCTTTATCGGGCCTTTTGTTTTTAGGATTGATGCTTTGGGTAGTTTATTTGGTCTTACGGAGAAAGAGAGATTTAATTTGGACTTGGAGCTTAATATTTTTCTTTCTGCCATATCTTGTAATCTCAAATCTGATTTTCCCGACCGGAACAATAATGGCCGAACG
>MHXE01000006.1:31494-37521 GCA_001824375.1 Parcubacteria group bacterium RIFCSPHIGHO2_02_FULL_40_12
TATCGGTTGTTTATGGTTTTATAACTGTCAGCCAGAACCGCGTCTGGACCAGCCGCGAAGCTCTTTTAGTTGACAGTTTTAAGAAATCGCCCAATAGCGTCGTGGCTAAGACTAATTATGGGATTTTGATTCTTAATCAGGAAAAAGAATTGGCTAAAAAGTTATCTTTAGAGGTTTATGAAAAATATCCTGATTATATTCAGAATTTGAATCTTAGAGGTGCGATTGAAGTTCAGGAAGGCGATTTTACGGAAGCGGAAAAATTTTTGGAAAAGGCATTAAAGCTTAGACCGAAGCATCAAAACACTTTACAGAATCTAAGCCGGGTTTATTTCACTCTTGGCAAATATCCGGAAGCCGAAAAAACGCTTAAAATTCTGGTTTTCGAATACGGCGGAACAGGCAATGTTATTTTTTACGCCTTGGTTCAGGCAAAAAACAATCATTTTGAACAATCCCGTCAGACAATCTACGACTTTTTCGGCTCTGATGTGAAAGACGAGTCGGCCTTGAAGATTTTAAGAAGGGAATTTAAAGAATTGGAGAATTCATTTATCTTCGGTAAATAATGAAAAATCTTTTAATTATTACTCAAAAAGTTGACGAAAATGATGATCATCGCGGTTTTTTTATTGACTGGTTGAAGGAATTTGCAAAAAAATTTGAAAAAGTTTCAGTTATTACCATTGCGAAGGGTTCGTACACACTGCCGGAGAATATAAAAATTTATTCGCTTGGCAAAGAACACGGAGCTTTTAAAATTATACAGGCGATGCGTTTTTATTGGCATCTTGCGCGGCTTATTCCAGGTTCTGACGGTATTTTTGCGCATGCATCGGCAATATTTGTCATTGCTTCTTGGCCTTTTGCCTTTATATATAGAAAGAAAATAATCCTATGGTATCTCCATCGTTCAGTAACACTTCGTCTTAAATTAGCCGAAAAGTTTTGTTATAAAATTGTCACTTCCACCAGAGAAAGCCTGAATTTTAAAAGTGGAAAGATAGTTGAATCAGGACACGGTGTAGATATTGAAAAATTCAAGTTTGACAGAAAATTTAACGATTTCGGTTCAGGGCCGATTGAAATTTTAAGCGTCGGGCGGATTTCCAAGATTAAAAATTACGAAACTTTGATTAAAGCAGCCCAAAACTTAAAAGATAGGGGATTGATGTTTAAAATAAATATTATTGGCCGGCCGGTGATGTCTTATGATTTTGAGTATTTTGAACATTTAAAAAAAATGGTTAGTGATTCGGGATTAAAAGATTTTATTGAATTTACTGGTTTTGTTCCTTATAGTAACATCGCTTCTTACTATAAGAGAGCCGATATTTTTATAAATTTAACACCAAGAGGCGGGATAGATAAGGCGGTTATAGAAGGGATGGCCAGTGGCTGTATCACCTTTGTTTCCAACGATGTTTTTGAAAAGTATTTCGGTAATTTCAGTTCTTTTCTAATTTTTAAGCATGGAGACGCATCTAACTTGGTCGATAAAATTTTAAATGTTTTGAAATTACCGGATGAAAAAGTTAAAGAAATAAGCAGTTTCTTTCAAGAGTCAATATTAACGAACCACAATCTTCCCGATACAATAAGCAGAATTTCTTCTTTATTTAATTTATGAAAGTTTTATTCGTTTCCGCCAGTTCTGCTTTAAGTGATCAGATTGAGAAGGCATTTAAGCAAAACGGCGCCGAAGTTTTTCGTTTGAACGAGCGAGTCAATGCATTTTTACCTTCTTTTTTAAGCCGGAGTGAATTAGTTTGGAAATTATTAAGAAAATCTTCTCGTTTAAAAGGATTAAACAATAAAAGATGGAACAAAAATTTGATTAAGTTTTGCAAAAAAATCAAGCCTGATATTTTATTTACTACAAAGGGGACGATAATTTATATCGATACGCTGTTTAAAATTAAAGCTATGGGGACAATAGTTGTTAATTGGTTCTACGAAAATGTTGATCATCAAAATTATAAGCGCTGGTTTTTAAAAACTTACCAGCACTATGATTATTTTTTCAATTATGACCCCATGATAGCAGAGAAATATAAATCTTCTTCCAATAATCTCAAGTATCTACCTGTTGCAGTAGACTCTAATCATTATAAAGTTGGAGATTTTAATGAAAAAGAGAAAGAATTTTTTAGTTGCGATGTTTGTTTTGTCGGTGCTTTGTATCCGGAGCGGGAAAAACTGTTATCCGAAGTAAAAAAAATAGGAGTTAATCTTAAAATTTTCGGCTGGCCCAAATGGAAAACTTCTTCTTTGGCCGAAAACTACTATGGGCCTTTGTCGGTTGACGGCATTGCCAAGGCGTATTCTTTGGCAAAGGTTTCTTTAAACAGCAATCTTCAGCCTCAAAATGGCGGAGTTAATTTAAAGACTTTTGAGATTCCGGCCGCCGGAGGTTTTCAGATTTCAGATAATCAGCCAGATTTAAAGAATCTTTTTGAACCCGGGAAAGAAGTTGAAACTTATAAAACTACAGCCGAACTTTTGGATAAAATAAAGTTTTATCTTTCCAACAGCGGAAAAAGAAATCAGATTGCTTTAGCCGGACAGGAGAGAGTTTTGAGAGACCACACTTTGAATCAAAGAATAAAAAAGATATTTGAAACAATAAGAAGCGGTTAATTGTTATGACGGTTTTATACTTTGGAAATTATAATTCAAGTTATTCCCGAAACCGAGTTTTAATAAAGGGCTTGAGGCAAAATGGCGTAAAATTAATCGAATGCAATGTTAGAAAAAGCGGTTTCAGGGCTTTAATTCCTCTTTTTTTTAAGTATTTAAGGTTAAACCCTTCTTATGATTTAATGATTGTCGGTTTCCCGGGCCAGGAAGTGATGTTTTTAGCTAGATTTATAACAAAAAAACCGATTATTTTTGATGCTTTCACTTCTCACTACGGCGGATACATACTGGATAGAAAATATTTTCCGACAAAAAGTTTGAGAGCGAAGTATTATCGCTTTTTGGATAAATGGTCCTGTAAATTGGCTGATTTGGTTCTTTTGGACACCAATGCCCACATAGATTTTTTTATTAAAGAATTTGGCTTGCCGAAAGAAAAGTTTATCAGGATTTTTGTCGGGACTGATTCAGATATTTTTTATCCAAGAAACGACGAAAAAAGCGATGACAAATTTTTAGTTCACCATGAACGAAGCCACGAGGGTTCGCAGCGTGCCCCTGCTTCGTACGTGGTTCATTTCCACGGTCACTATATCCCGCTTCAGGGCGTCCGACACATAATTGAGACGGCTAAAATTCTTGAAAAAGAAAACATCATTTTCAATTTAATTGGTCAAGGCCAGACATACAAAGAAGATAAGAAGCTGGCTGAAAGATACGGATTAAAGAATATAAATTTTATTGACTCGGTGCCTTATGATAAACTTCCCGATTATATGGCCGAAGCCGATGTTTGCTTAGGTGTTTTCGGCGATAATCCCAAGACAGATTTAGTGATTCCGAATAAAATTTACGAAGCATTAGCAATGGGGAAACCGGTGATTACGGCTGATACGCCGGCGATTAGGGAGCTTTTGAACGATAGAGAGGATGTTTTTTTATGTCTAAAAGCCAATCCCGAAAGTTTAGCCGGAAAAATCTTATTGGTTAAAAATCAGCCCTCTCTTGCCAGAAAAACAGCTGAAAAGGGACGCAATCTTTTTGAGAGAAAATTAAAAGAAAAATTTTTAGGAGAAGAATTGCTCAAAAACTTTAGAGCTGTGAAGCAACTTGATCGGAGATCCATGCATAAGTTTTAGCGAGTCCGTCCTTGAGCGGTTTGGTCGGTTTCCATTGTAGTTTTTTAACAATAAGACGATTGTCGGAAACCCGACCTCGGACTCCAAGGGGGCCAGGGATGTGTTTGGTCTTTAATTTTTTTTCGGCTATCTCCATTACCATCCGAGCAAGCTGGTTAATTGATACCATTTCAGATGATCCGATATTGACCGGTCCTCTAAATTCTTTTGCATCCATTAATTTCCTTATTCCATCAAGGCATTCGTCAATATACAAGAAAGATCGAGTTTGTTTGCCGTCACCCCACATCTCGATCGTGCCGCCATCGGGCGTCTGGGCGACTTTACGGCACATCGCAGCTGGAGCTTTTTCTCTACCGTCGTTCCAGGTGCCTTCGGGACCAAAAACATTATGGAGGCGGGCAATGCGGACATCGAGCCCGTAATTACGATGATGCGACAAATATAATCTTTCACTGAACAGCTTTTCCCATCCATACTCGCTGTCTGGGGCGGCTGGAAATGCAGAATCTTCGGCGCAGTTAGGGTTTTTTGGATTTTTTTGGTTGTGGCTAGGATAGATGCAAGCCGAGGAAGAATAGAACATCTTTTTGATGCCGGCTTTCAGGCCATATTGTATGGCGTTG
The DNA here is from genome assembly GCA_001824375.1 of Parcubacteria group bacterium RIFCSPHIGHO2_02_FULL_40_12. Classification (GTDB taxonomy): domain Bacteria; phylum Patescibacteriota; class Minisyncoccia; order 2-02-FULL-40-12; family 2-02-FULL-40-12; genus 2-02-FULL-40-12. Next base: position 35,900 of record MHXE01000006.1, read on the forward strand.
ATATTAATAAGCGCCGAGTTGCGCATAATATTTGCATCGTTTTCTCCGGTGAATATAAACCCCGCTCCGCCCATATCTGCGGCGAGCTGGTAAACCTCATCGAACGGTCGATCAAAAATTTTTTTACAAACCGATTGCTCTCTTAGGTCGCCGATGATAAATTCATCAGCTGCCGTTTTGCCGAATTCGGGCCTTTTTAGGTCAACGGCTCGAATCCAAAATCCCTCATTTTTCAATCGAGCAATAAGATGATTTCCGATAAAGCCGCCGGCCCCGCAAACAAGCGCCGTCTTCAGTTTCTTGACCATAATTCAAAAGTAGTACAATAATGAGAAGTAATCAAAGGGTAGCATCAAACCTTATGAAAAAACAACTGATCGAGAGTGATATCCGGTATGGAGCCATCCAGAAAGCTATCAGGTTTGTTAATTACGAATTGATAGAAGGAGATGTCTTTGAATTCGGCTTATATACCGGACGAAGCCTGGCGCTCTTGCAAATTGCGCACGAAGAATATCTGAAAAAATCCATTCACAAGATAAATTTTTCAAGGGATTTTATCGGCTTCGATTCTTTCAAGGGAATGTTCAAAACCAATCACCCTCGCTGGGAAGACGGCTCTTTTTCAACCAATCACAGCTGGCATCCGACGATAAAAATAGGAGAAGCGGTGACCAAGGGAAAGGTGATCAATTTTTTTAAAACTCTTAATTTGAAGCCCCCGATCATTATTGAGGGTAGCTTCGAAAAATCTGTCAAAGAATTTTTAAAGAAATATTCCAGGAAAGCCGCTATCATACATATTGATTGTGATACCTATGAAAATACAAAGTTAATTCTGGAAAATATCAGAGGTATTCTGCAAGAAGGGACAGTAATAATGTTTGACGACTGGTTTAACTACAAGGGGAACTCTAAATATGGTGAGGCGAGGGCTTTTAACGAATTCAAGAGTGTCTGCAAAGAATTTTCATTTATCGATTATTTTAATTACGGAACTTTCTGCAAGGCATTCATATCGGTAATAAAGAACGGTCTTAAGGCTGCCGGCGGATTATAGGAGGTGGTGGTATGCGGTGTTTGCCCCAGAGGTGCGTCAACGGGGGGGCATAGTACTCGCGATCTGCACTTAAAAATGATGCCCACCAGGAGAAAGTGGATCCGCCGCCGATAACAGCAGTTGCGTGTTGGAGCATCCAAAAATCAAATAGATCACCGGGCATGTGCGCGTATAAATCGGGGAGCGGGTTGGGTATATTCAGTAGTGTGTTGGGATTCAGTTCATGCCGTGCGGCCGGGTCGTCGCTCGCCAAATATATCGGGAGATTACCGCGGATATGGACGAGAGTATCCAGATAGGTCTGCATAGGGATTATCAGTCCGGGTTTCGCGTAGTCGCCGCGTCGGACGTGCAGGCCGACCCACGACATTCCGTGGGTCGCAGTGCGGAACGCAGCCTCGATTTCCGGTTTCCAGGTAAACCACGATCGTATAAGATCTCGGTGTTTTCGCAGTTTATTAAGGGATGTTTCATCCTGAAGATAACCGTATAGGTTTATATTATCTTTTGGATTGGCATAGAGATTATTCATGGCGCCTCTTTGCCATAGGCCGAGAGGCCG
>MHXE01000006.1:37563-38412 GCA_001824375.1 Parcubacteria group bacterium RIFCSPHIGHO2_02_FULL_40_12
TATGGCGTATCGTAAAGATGCGATTGCCGATCCACGGCGGGAATGCCCAATCAAAATCATGCAGCTCAGCGTATAATCGAGAGCCGGCATATTGGAAAAGCTGATTGCCAAACCGGCCTACTTTTCGTCCTCCTAATTTTCTGAAAGTAATCATATAGAAGCAAATTAGATGTTAACTTAAAAACTTGATTTTTTCAAGATATTTCATAATTTTTTGAATTTATGATAGATTTCTAGCATTAATGAGAAAATCACACTATGAAAATAAGAGTTTAAACTACGGCGTGAGCCATACGCGGCTAAAAAGGGTTTTGTCTCTTTTAGATAGTCAGCCAAATCAAAGGGTACTTGAAATAGGCTGCGCCGCCGGCCGTTTAGGCCGCGAATTTAAGAAACTGGGCCATTATGTCGCCGGGATTGAAATTTCAGAATCAGCCGCTCAAGAAGCCAAAAAAGTTCTTGATGAGGTTTATATTTTTGATATCGAAGATAACTGGCCAGCCGAAATTTCAAGGGAGAAGTTTGACTTGATTGTTTTGCCTGAAGTTTTAGAGCATGTTTTTGATCCGGTTTATGTCTTAAAGAAATCTTCAGCCATATTAAAACCGGATGGAGAAATTATTATAACCACACCTAACTTTCTTGCCTGGACCAATAGGATTCGTTTTCTTTTTGGCTTTTTTAAATACGAAAAAGAAGGGATGTTTGATTTTGGCCATATCCGCTGGTTCACTTATCCGTATTTGAAAGAAGTTTTGGCCGAAAGCGGTTTTACAATTATCGTTGAGAAGCATATTATTTTCCCGGGCAAACTGACTCGAATCCTGAAGTTCTGGCCCGGATTTTTTG
>MHXE01000006.1:38419-55302 GCA_001824375.1 Parcubacteria group bacterium RIFCSPHIGHO2_02_FULL_40_12
GTTTGTCTTAAAAGCTGTAAAATTATGAGGATTTTAATTACCGGGTTTCCTTATGTCCGGAAAAATATTTTAGAAGTTTTTGACTATTATCCTAAAGGTGATGAGTTGTTTTTCTTATTACCTTCAAAATGGCCGATTAAAGGCGGTAAAGTAGTTTACCAAGCGCCGGAAAAGAAAAACGTCTTTGGCGCGCAAACTTGGTTTTTCCATTCCAATTATTTTTTAATCGGCGGACTTTTAAAAGGTTTTACGCCCTTTTTCCCGTTTTGGCTCTGGCGACTCGGGTTTAAGAAAAAAATAGATATTGTTTTTGCCTGCAGTGAGCCGCCGCTTTTATCAACGTTTTGGCAATTAATTTGGGCGAAACTATACGGCGCGAAATTTTTCTGTCTTACCTGGGAAAATATACATTATCGGAAAAAACTTTTCGGTTTAAAAGGCAGAATAAAACTTTTTATTCTGAAGCTAAATCTTTTATTTAGCGATGGGGTTATTTGCGGGAATCAAAAAGCCCAGAAGATTATTGATAGTTTTATACCTGGTCGGCCTCATCCCTTAATCCCGGCGAGCGGCGTTAACGGCTCGTTTTTCAAAAAATTAGATATTCCGAAACAATTTCGCGGCCTGAATTTGGATGGCAAAATTGTTTATGCTTTTGTCGGTTCAATTAGCTTTAGAAAGGGCATTCATTTGATTATCAAGGCATTTCAAGATTTGGTTAAAGAAATACCAGAAGCAATTTTATATATTGTGGGGACTGGCGAGGATGATTATGAAGGGGAAATTGAAAAGTTGATAAACGATTCCGGAGTGAAAGAAAAAATATTTAGGCTTCCATGGATTAGCCACGAAGAAATTAGAGAGCTTCTTTCAGTAACCGATGTATTTGTTTATCCGAGTTTGCCTTATAAGGGCTGGGAAGACCAGTTGGGCTACGCCACAATGGAAGCATCGCTTATGGAACTTCCGGTTATTACGACTCGTTCCGGCTCAATGGACGAGGTAGTCAAAGATGGAGAAACCGGATTTTTAGTTGAACCGCCTTATGATGTGAGCGGTGTTTACGAACCAATGCTTAAGTTGGGAAAAGATAAAGAGTTGCGTGAGCGGCTCGGCAAAGCGGCTCGCGAATTCATGATGGCTAATTTTAGCCACGAGATCGTGGCTCAAAAGTTTTGGCAGTTTTTTCACGGTTTGAAAAAATAAATTTTACTAAAAATGAAAGCCACCTCCGCGCTAGGCGTTGGTGGCTTGGTAGTAAAGGACCGAGCCGTAGGTTTCTGGCGATTCCGGTTCAAAGTGAATACTTGTTTTTCTTTGCACATAAACATGATCGTCAGCCTGAAGCTTGAATGTCCCATGTTCAGTTGTGCAAATTAGAGAACCGTTGAAAACCTCGACGTATTGAAGCGGATTCACTTTTGGACGGTGAAGGCGATTTGTTGCTGTTATGGCTGTCCAGGATTCAAAAAAGAAATTGTCCGTAACGCCCAAAAGACCCTCTTCAGCATGGATGACTTCACCAGACCAAAGAAGGGTTAAGCCCCTTGCTTCCTCGCATCCCGGCGGTAATTCCCATAAGCGTAGCGCTTCTGGAGGGAATTCCGCTACTTTTCCTGGACCCAATACATAGCGTCCCTGGTGTGTGTTTCGTGGAGTTCTTTCAAGTGCGATCAGAACACCCTTCATTGTTATAACGTATTCCCAGAGTCCTTGATCACGCCGATCCTTGAATGGGTATGATCCAGGCTTGTATTTGGTTTCCCGTGCCACCCAGCTCTTATACTTCACGGTTTCAGAGTAGCCGGGTTCACTAGGATTAAGCAGATCGCCGACCGTCCATTTTCCTCCTTTTGCAGCCTCTTCTTCGCTCAGTCCTCCAAACAGAAATCCATCCTTTTCCCAGCTTGTTTTCAATGTGCACCTCCATTTTCGTTGTTAAGTCCGCTACTCGTTTACGTTTTTTGATAGTAATTTAAATTATTTATTTTGTCAATAAGTTGACAAAATGAGTATTTCAATGTTATTTTTTTACCAGATCTTTCATAACACTAGAAGTTAGAATTGAGGTGATACATGGCGATACTTGATGTGCTCAAAGAGGTTGTTTTGACCTGCGGAGAGTTAGTCATATCTTTGCGAGGAGGGAATTTAGAAGCCGTCAATAAAGATGAACAACTTGGACAACATTTTTCCACGGCTGCCGACCGGGAGTCTCTGAAAAAGGGACTTCTAATTCTTAACCAAGCGATACCGGGCGAAGTGATTATTGCTGAAGAAAAGGTTAATAATGACAAAATTCCGCCTGATTGTACGGTTTTTGATCCTCTTGATGGTACAACTAATTTTTTCAATAGGTTGGATGATTTCGGGGTGACTGCCTGTACTCTGCGGGATGCTCAGCCGATCTATTCAGCCACCTACTTTCCTGTCCGCAAGATGCTTATTCTTGCTGAGAGAGGAAAGGGATGTTGGATTTCTACGCCGGATCATTTTATTCCCATGCCGGTGAAAATACATTGGCACGGCATGATGGATAAGACCCAAATTGGGATGGATGTCGGTTCGTGGACTCACAAGCAGAGAGTTTTCGATTCGGTGCTTAGGCCGCTATCGCAACGTTTCAATATGTTGAGTTCTATGGCAGCAGTAGAAGGCGGCCGGAGAGTGCTTTTAGGCCAGACCGGGGCCTACTACAATCTCGGAATTGCCAGAATCTGGGATGCCGCCGCAATGGCCTTGGCAATCCAAGAAGCTGGCGGAATTGTTTGTGATCCTCACGGTAGCCCGCTTCAATGGAAAACCATCGGTTGTGATTGGGTGTTTGCAGTGAATCAGGAGATCGCGGATGTGATTTTGCAGTATACCCGTCAATGGTCAGGTGGGTCGTCTTAAAGGAGAAGAACTTTTCGCGAGAAGCAGGACATCTGTCCTGCTTTCTTTTTTAATAAAATTAATGTAGTTTTATAAAAGTTATGAAAGAAACCGTAAATACGATTGTTATTCCAGTTGCCGGGGCAGGAACTCGACTGCGGCCAATAACATACGTTACGCCTAAGGAACTGCTTAGACTGGTTGATAAACCGATTGTATATTATTTATTAAAAGAAGCATACGTTGCTGGTATTCGCCACGCTATTTTTATTACGCATTTTGATAGAAAAGACCTGAAAACTTTTTTAAAAAGCGAGAAATCACAAGAAGTATTAAAAGAATTTCCTAACCTTCGTTTTACGTTTATAGAGACGCATCACCGTTTAGGCGATGGCCAGTGTCTTTATGAAGCCAGAGGCATTCTTAAAAAAGAAAAAGCATTTGCCGTTACTATGGGCGATCTTATTTCTTTTCCGGGCACTTCTTTAATCGGCGAGTTAAAGGAAATTTACTTAAAGAATAGGACTCCGGTCATATCAGTAGAAAAAATCGATCGTAAAAAATCCAAACAATATGGCATCATCGATCCTAAAAAAAGCAATGGTCGGATTCACGAAATTAGATCAATAATCGAAAAACCGGATCCCAAAGAAGCGCCAAGCGACTACGCCATGACCGGAAAATACATTCTTACGCCAAAGATTTTTAGTTATCTCGAGAAGCTTTTAAAAGAAAGAAAGCCAAATGAGGAAATTAAACTTGCCAATGCCTTGCGTGACTATGCCCAAGACTATGAACTTCATGCGTATACTTGCAAGAATAGGCACTTCGATACAGGAAACAAGGCAGATCTTATTAAAACAGAAATTATTTTTGCTCTGCATCACCAGGAACTTAAACAACACATTCAGTCATCGTTAAATGATATAATAAAACATCAAAAGTGATATGGATGATTCAGTTTCTCTTAAAGAGTATTCTTTATGGCTGATGCCGGAAAGGGAAGAAGCAGAAATTATTAAAAGTTTTTTTATTAAAGTAAGAAGGCTTATAAATACGATTGCTTTTAAACCTCATGTAACTCTTCTTGGAGGTTTAACTTTGAGTGAGCCACAAATAATAGAAAGGATTGATAAGCTTGCCGCTGAAACCGCCCCATTTAGGGTTTTTTTTACTGAAGCTGGCGAAACAGAAGGTTTCTATAAATCTATTTTTTTAAAATGTGAAGAAACAGAAGAACTTATGGAGATGAATAAATATGCACAAGAATTATTCTCTACTAATAATCCATACATTCCTCATATGAGTGTTATTTACGGCGATATAGACCCTACTACTAAAAAAGAAATTTTAGATTCAATCGATTTATTAACGATTCAATCCCTTGCCTTTAATGTTGATTCAATTTTTCTCTGTAAAGCCTTTGGAACATGTGATGAGTGGGAGATTATTTACGAAATCCCTTTGAAAAATAGATAAAATGGTATTATTCTTTATATTATGAAGTGTCAACTATGTAATCAAGATGACAGTATTTTATTTCTTGACCTTGGGAATCAGCCCTTAGCCAATAAGTACCCGATGGAAAAAGATTTTGAAACGGAAGACTTTTTTCCGCTTCAAGTATTTTTTTGCCAGAGATGTAAAAATGTACAGCTTGGGACAACGATTTCTCGGGAAAGAATGTTTGAGGACTACTACTATCTTTCTTCGGTTAATCCTGGATTGGTAAGGCATTTTAATGGCTTGGCCAAAAAAATTGCTCCGGCGCGTTTTGTGGTGGATATAGGTTCTAATGACGGCATATTATTAAAACCATTGAAGCAGTTAGGCATAAGAGCTATTGGTGTTGACCCGTCTATCAATGTTTCAAAAATAGCCAATGATCAAGGATTCTTGACTCTTACTTCATTTTTTAATTCAGAAGCAGCGGAGAAGATAAAAAAAGATTTTGGCAAACCGGATGTAGTCGTGGCAAGCAGTATATTCACTCATGTAGAAGACCCTCATCAATTTGTTGAAGATGTAAAAAAAGTCATGGTCGATGACGGGGTTTTCATACTTGAAGTGGAATATATTGGCAATATCTTAGAAAATATTCAATTCGAGAGATTTTATTTAGACAGGATATTCTATTACTCGTTGACTTCGCTTTCAAAATTATTTGATACGCATGGTATGCATATAGCTGATGTGGAAAAAATAGAACCGCACGGCGGTTCTCTCCGGGTTGTTGCGCGTAAAAACGGCTTGGATTCCTTTTCGTCGGATGCCGTTAGATTTTTTCTCAAGGAAGAAGAAAATACTTTGAACCTCTCAAGATTAGAAGAATTTAAGCATACTGTTGACGCTTATCTTTCCGCTTTTCGCGATAAACTTAAGGAATATAAAGAAGTCGGGCTGAAAGTCGCTGGATACAGTGCGCCTGCCCGAGTTTCAACGATTTGTAATTATGGAGGCATAGGCCCCTCGCTTATTGAATTTATCGTTGATGATAGCCCTTTGAAGCAGAATAGGCATAGTCCCGGAACGCATATTCCCATTGTTTCAAGAAGTTATCTGGGGGGCCACAAGCCGGATGTCTTAGTTGTATTCGCCTATGAATATCTTGAGGACATAAAGAAAAAAACAAACGGCGGGTATAGATATCTTATGCCCATACCGCCAAAAGAAGTTTGAGATAGAACGAATTGAAATACACTTATAATATGTGGTAAGATTATAGTCCATGTATGAGGAAATTGTTCGAGAAGATATAGCTTCTATCGCTGAAAAACTTGGCGAGGAGGCAAAAAATTTTGAAGGGAAAACAGTTCTTATCAGCGGGGGAGGAGGTTTTTTAGGCAAGTATATTGTTGGGGCTTTGTGTCATTTGAATGATACGATATTTTCGCGGCCTTGCCGGGTTATTTCCGTTGACAACTATATTACCGGCCAACATCATCCTCATTTTAATTATCGAGGCCGTCCGGAAGTTCTTGAAGTGTGGGCGGATGTTGCGCATCCTCTTCCGGTGCGAGAAGATATTAATTATATTATTCACGCGGCCGGACTTGCATCTCCCGTGTATTATAAAAAGTATCCTCTTGAAACTATTGAGAGCGCTGTTTCCGGGGCAAAAAATCTTTTAGAGCTGGGGCGCAGGAATAAAAATCTTGAAGGGTTCCTGTTTTTCAGTTCAAGTGAAATATACGGAGATCCGGATCCAACCGCAGTACCTACGCCAGAAACATACCATGGGTTTGTTTCTTCTGTGGGCCCCCGCGCTTGTTACGACGAATCAAAACGTTTAGGAGAAACATTGGCTGTTATTTATCATGAGCAGTTTGGATTGCCGACAAAAATCGTACGTCCATTTAATGTATTTGGTCCAGGCATGTCTCATAATGATCGCCGGGTGTTGCCGATGTTCGCCTATATGGTATTGAATAAAAAACCGATACCAGTGCATGGCGATGGCCTCCAGACCCGTACATTCTGCTATATTACTGACGCAATTGATGGTTTTTTTAGAGTGCTTATAAAAGGCAAGCCTGGTCATGCATATAACATAGGCAATGATACAAATGAAATATCAATGAAAGATCTTGCTGAATTGGTGGGTTCTCTTAAAGGCAATGGCGCATCATACGAATTAATACCTTATCCTAATAGTTATCCAGCCGGCGAGCCAATGCGCCGCTGTCCGGATATTTCAAAAGCAAAAGAACATCTCGGTTTTACTGCCCAAACTTCTCTTAAAAAGGGTATTTCACGTTTCATGTCCTGGTGCGGAAATGATCCGCAGTATAAAGATGGGGGCGTTTTCTGATTTAACTCTATAATTTTTACCGCACTATGAAAAAACCATATAGAACTGCCGTCATAGGAAAAGGGCGGTGGGGGCAAAAAATCATTGCGACACTTGAAAAACTGCCAGAGGCAGTTATTGCTTATATTGAAACTCATAATTATTATAAACTCATTGCAAAAAAAGATATTGATGCAGTCATTGTCGCTACTCCGGCGTCCGTCCACGCACAGATTGCTTTGCCATTTATAAAGAGAGGTCTGCCAGTTTTTATTGAAAAACCAGTAACGACGTCTCTTGTTGATGCAAAAAATCTCGAGTTAGCGGCACAAAAAAGCGGGAGTTTGATTTTTGTAGGGCATATCCATCTTTATAATCCGGTTTACAAAAAGGTAAAAGAACTGGTTAAAAAGATTGGGCGCATTCGTTTTCTATATGGTGAGGGATGTAATAACGGACCTTATCGCAATGATATATCCGCAATGTGGGATTGGGCGCCGCATGACATTGCGATAATGATTGATCTTGTTGGAAGCAAGCCCGTTTATGTGCAGGCTTGGGGCACATCATCTTTGCGACCAGAGACAAAACTCCACGATGTCTCTTACATAAAATTAAATTTTCCTAAAGAACTGACGGGTTTTATTTTTAGTTCTTGGCTTTTCCCGGACAAAAGAAAGCGGATCACGATCGTAGGAGAAAAAAACAGCATCGTGTTTGATGATGTAGCAGAGCAAAAAATCATTCTCTACAAAGATATGGGCCCGGTACTTAAAAAAAATAAAGATACCCTGGAAGTATTACGGAAAGAATCTAAAATCATACACCCTGCATATACTAAGGAAATGCCTCTTACTTTAGAACTTAAAGCATTTTTTCAGAATATCAGCGGAAAAGAAAAGCCAAAAACAGATATTAATCAGGGTATTGCGGTAGTGGAGGTTCTTGAGGCCGCAGAAGAATCTATTGCCCGGGGCGGTCGATTGTCGCAACTGAAAAATAAATAATGACAAAGATTCTATACCTTGCCAATCATCGTCTTCCGACCGAAAAAGCCTACGGGATTCAGATTTCTAAAATGTGCGAGGCCTTTACTGATTTAGGCCATAAAGTAGTTTTGATTGCGCCTTACAGAATAAGCAAAGTTAAAGATGACTTTTTCAGATACTATAACGTTAAAGATAGTTTTCAGTTTAAAAAGATTTTTTCTCCTGATTTTTATCTGCCGGGTAAGTTAGATAGGATTGCTTTTCAAATAAAATATTTTATCTCGGCCGCTGTTCTATCTTTTTATGCTTTAATCAAAAAGGCCGATATCGTCTACTCTCGTGATGAGTTGCCTTTGTACCTTTTGAGTTTTTTTAGGAAGAATCTTATTTTTGAAGCTCATAAATTTTCAAAAAAAAGGGCCCCTTTTTACAGGCGATTCCAAAAAAAGAAAATAAAAATAGTCGCCATTTCCGCCGGGATTAAAAAAGAGCTTGAAAAACTCGGATTTAATCCGGAAGATATTATACTTGCCCCAGACAGCGTAGATTTGGAAGATTTTAATATTGGTGTGTCTAAAATCGAAGCCAGAAAAAAACTGGATCTGCCCTTGGATAAAAAAATAGCGCTTTATTCAGGTCATTTTTTTAAATGGAAAGGCGTTAATACTTTGATAGAAGCGGCCTCTTTTCTTAAAGAAGTTTTTTTTGTTTTCATAGGCGGAACCGAAAAGGATATCAAAGAATTTAAATCCTTAGTCAAAAATAACAAATTAGATAATGTTTTACTTTTAGGTCATAAGCCTTACCGGGAAGTTCCTTTGTATTTGAAGGCGGCCGACATATTAGTTTTGCCCAATAAAAAAGAAGAAAAAATTTCGGAATTGTACACCTCGCCCTTGAAGCTTTTTGAATATATGGCATCCCGCAGGCCGATTGTGGCTTCTGATTTGCCTTCAATCAGAGAGGTTTTAGATGACCAGACGGCGGTTTTTTTTGAGCCTGACAATCCCGAACAGTTGGCAGAAAGTATAAAGAAAGTCATTTGGAATAATCATTTAGCCGAAACAATAAGCGCCAAAGCTTTTGAAAAAGTTCAAAGTCATACTTGGCACAAAAGAGCTGAAAGGATTTTGAATTTCATCAAATGAAAACTCTAATTATAATCCCGACCTACAATGAAATTGAGAACATTCCCGGGTTAATTAAAGAAATTTTCGGTTTTGATAATCAATTGTCGGTTATGGTCGTTGATGATGATTCACCAGACGGCACTGCTGGCATAGTTCAAGAACTGAGAAGAACTTATTTTAATTTACTGCTTTTACAAAGAAGAGGGACAAGGGGTTTTGGGCAATCTTATTTGGAAGGATTCAAAAAAATAATCAATGAAAATTATGAAATAATTGTGATCATGGATGCCGACTTTTCCCATGATTATAAAGAAATTCCGGAAATGGTAAGAAAATTTTCCGATTGCGATACGGTTGTCGGTTCAAGGTATGTTCAAGGCGGAAAGATTAAAAATTGGAATTGGCGCCGGCGTCTTTTGAGCCGGTTTGCAAATTTTTACGCCAGTTCGATTCTTAGCATACCGATTTACGACTCAACCACAGGTTTTATGTGTTTTAAAAAAGATGTTTTGAAAAAAATCAATCTGGATTCTATAAAGTCGGAAGGGTATGCTTTTTTAGTTGAGCTGAAATATAAAATATTCAAAGCCGGCTACAAAATTACAGAGCATCCGATTGTTTTTACCGAGAGAAGAGAAGGGCAGTCAAAAATGTCTTTCAAAAATATTTGGGAAGCTATCTTTCTTCCATGGAAGTTGAGATTTTCAAGAAATTAAAAAGGCATTGGCCCACCGTTATACTTGCCGTTGTCATCGGCCTTTTAATGGTCTGGCCGTTTTTTTATTTTCAGAAATCGTTAGGCGATGAATATATGGGAATACTTAATCAAGTTATAGATGATGAGTTGTTTTATATGGCAAGAATCAAGGATGTTATAGACGGCCATCCGTTTTTAGGCAATGCCTATCTGGTGGAACATAAAAACCAACTACCTCAACAATTATTTTTGCCGGAATTTCTTTTGGCCCAGCCGCTTAAACTTTTAAACATTGATGCTGTTCAGAGCAGAGTAGTTTACAACTTTATTCTTCCAGCTTTGGCTTTTATCCTGACTTATTTGGTTTTTTACTTAATCTATCCCTCAAAGTTTTGGTCTAATCTTTTCGCCGTATTTTTATTTTTTGGAATTTATCTTTTTAAATTCACCCGTCCGGTGATTCCGCAATTCGTTTTTTTGTTCTGGCTGGCCCAGTTTATTTTACTTTGGCAAATTATTAAAAACCCATCGAATAGAATTTTTATATTTCTGAATATTTTAAACTTCGGCTTATTATTTTATCTCTATCCATTTTACTGGACTTTTTATCTGGTACTCTTATCCGTTTCAAGCTTTATTTATTTTTTTAGAGATAGATTATTATCAAAGCAATTCTTGAAAATTTTAATTGGCGGTCTTGCCATCGGCTCTTTTTATTTTTACCTCACTTTTTTAGCGGTCCAGCTTCCCGAGTATCAAGAAACTATGACCCGGCTGCAACTTGTTTTTTCCAGTTCGCCGTCAGAAATCAAAACCGTTATTCCGGCGCTTTTAATTTTAATTTTATTCGGCATTTTACATCGTTTAAAATTTATCAAAATAAACAGAGAGATTTTATTTTTTATTTCCGGCATTATTTCAATCCTTTTAGTTACAAACCAAAATATTATAACCGGCCAAAAGTTTGAATTCGGCCATTATCGGATGCCGGCAGTGTTTTTTATGGCTTTCGCGATTTACTATATAGCGAGTCAAATTAAATTAGGCCTTAAACTAAAATTTCTTTTTGCTTCCATATTAATTATCATCAGCGCCTATGGCATATACGGTTATGCCCAGAGAGTATTCAAAATTTCTGGCCAAGGCGTTTATACCCAAAATTATAAAGAGATTTTTGATTGGTTCAATAAAAATACTCAGTCCGACTCGGTGGTCTACGCGAACGATGATATTTCGAATTTGATTCCGGTCTATACCTATAACAATGTTTTTTACGTGCGTAATGCTAATTTATTCATAATTTCAGATGTCGAAGCGGAGGAGAGGTTTATCCTGGGTAATTTCTTCGAAGATTTTGATGAGAATTTTGTGGTTGAAAACGAAAGAACGATTTGGGGCGTCAGATACATAGATAGATACGGCGATGCGGTTCAGGCAAATAAATGGCGGAAATTATTAGGCCTTCAATTAAAAGATGAAACCCGCCTGCCTGAAAATGAAGTTAAAATAATTTTGGCCAAAGCCGTAGAAATTAAGAGAGGTGGGCTTAATGAAGGCCTAAAAAAATACCAGGTTGATTACTTTATTTGGGACAAAAACAAAAATCCGGACTGGTATTTGAATAATCAGAATTTTCTAGAGAGCGTTTTTAAGAATAACAATTTTGTGATATATAAAATAAAATGAAAACAAAAAATCGTTTTAACCGGCTATGGCATGATTTAGGCGGGATTTTCAGAAATCACGGATTGAGAGCGGCGCTTTTTTATTTTGTTGTTAAAATAATTGCTAAAATACCTCTTTTATCTTTGATTTTCAAAAAGGCCTGCAAGCAAAAATTATTGATAAAAGTCAGGATTTTGAATAACTGGATGTACCTTAATTTATTTGATCCGGGAATTTCATACCGACTAATAGTTAACGGTAGTCGGGAAGAAGGTCATGTTGAACAAATTCAGAACGCTTTGAAAGCAGGCATGAAGGGTATTGATATTGGAGCCAATATCGGTTACTACGTTTTGATTGAGAGTCAGCTTGTGGGGCCGGGAGGCAAGATTTTTTGCATTGAACCTGCTCCTGATAATTTTTCTTTGCTTAAAAAGAATATTACAGAGAATAATTTTAACGACCGGACAAAGTGTTTTCAATATCTTATCGGTGATAAAAATGGTCCGGGGAAATTATTTTTGTCAGAGGCCGCCAACAGCCATTCCGTGTCGGCGGTCAGTAATCGATGGGTGGGGGTGCCGATGCTGACTTTGGATGAGTTTTTGGCTTCTCAAAATATTGATCCTTCAGAAATAGATTTTTTAAGGATGGATATAGAGGGTTACGAGGTAATGGCTGTTCCGCATATGCATAAGTTATTCACGGGAAGAAAAAAGCCGCTGAAATTATTCATTGAGGTTCACCCGTCTGCTTATGAAGAATGGGATTGGACGCTGGAGAAATTTATGGATTATCTGATAAGCCAGGGCTTTATTCTTAAGTCCGTGGTTGAAAGAGAAATAGATGAGCAAGGGCTGATAAAGGATAGGGCCGTTAGTATGGCCAACGGCATGAAACTGGCAGAGGTGTTGAGAAGAAGGATAAAGAAAGAAAACGAAGCGGGATTTCTTGACAATTGGTTTTTAGAATTGCAGCCGCCAAATGATGAAAATAGTTTATTTAACTCATGACATAAATCCTAAAGACGGCTGGGGCAGATATGCCTCTGATTTGATTCACGGCGTAAAAAATTCCGGCCACGATGTTTTAATATTAAAAGAACAAGATGATGGATTTGAGGGCATTCCGATATTGAAAAGGGGATTAGGCGTTTTTTCCTCGGCTTTAAAGGTTAGGAAATTTATAAAAAACTGCGATATAATTCATGCTCTAGATGGATACCCTTATGGTATTGTTGGTGTTATAGCTAATTTCGGTATTGGAAAAAAATTAGTTATAACTGGGGTTGGCACTTATGCTGTTGAACCACTATATAATTTTAAAACTGCATCATTATTAAAGTGGGCTTATAGAAAATCTGGCCGAGTAGTTACGATAAGTAATTTTACCAAATCCGAGATTTTAAAAAAGGTTAAAATTAATAACATAAAAGTAATTAATCCTGGGTTGGATTTTAGAAAATTTAACCGGCTCCATTTGGAAATAAGCGAAAAATTCATCCTTAGCGTCGGGGCTTTGAAAAAACGGAAAGGTTACCATATTTCCATACCCGCTTTTGCCTTGGCGAAAAAAGAAATTCCAAATTTAAAGTATAAGATAGTCGGCAGTCAGGAAGACAGAAATTATTTTAACTATCTTAAGGAATTAGCAAAAGAGAATAGAGTTGAAGATAGCGCGGAGTTTTTAGGAAACTTGGCTGACGAAGAATTGAAAAAACTTTATCAAACAGCTAGGTTATTCGTTTTGACGTCAGTGAATCATAGTCATCATTTTGAGGGTTTTGGTCTTGTTTTTCTGGAAGCAGCCGCCGCTGGTTTGCCGGTAATAGGGACTAAAGGGAATGGCATTGAAGATTCTGTTAAGGGCGGATATAATGGCATTTTGGTTGAACAGAATGACATTGAAGGCACAGCAAGGGCAATGATAGGTTTATTAAACGACAAAGACAGACGGCTAACTATGAGTAAAAATAGTTATGAATGGGCTAAGAGTAATGATATGGACTCAATGGTAAAACGATATTTAGACATATACAAAAATATATGAACCTATTTTTTAAAACTCTTTTCGCTTACATTAAATATTTTTTTGGCATTTGGAACGAGCCGAAAAGATACCGGCAGCTTTATTTTTTAATCGGCGAGATTCGAGCCAAAAATATCATGGAAATAGGGACTTGGAGAGGTGAAAGGGCGAAGTTGATGATATTGGAGGCGCAAAAACATATTCCTCGCGAAGAAGTTTCTTATTACGGTTTTGATTTATTTGAAACGTTATCTTCAGAAATGATGAACGCGGAATTTTCAAAACAGCCACCTTTGATAGAGACGGTTAGAAATGAATTGGATGAAACTGGGGCGAGAGTAAATTTATATAAAGGAGATACAAAAAAAGTTCTTCCAGAAGCGATATCTTTTTTACCGAAAATGGATTTTATTTTTATTGATGGCGGGCATAGTTTGGAAACTGTCCGAAACGACTGGAATTATGCAAGCAATCTTATGCATGAGAGAACAGTTATAGTTTTTGACGATTATTGGCCGGAGAAGCTAAATGGAGGGGCGAAGCCGATAGTTGATGCTATTGATAAGTCGGCCTATGAGGTAAAGATTCTGCCCAGATTCGACGTTTTTATCAAACCCGGTTTTAAGCGTTTAGTCATAAAATTTGCAGAAGTGCGAAAGCGCGTATGAAACCCGTTGTTTTTTTGTCAAACTTTCATCCTTTCATAACAAAGAATGTTTTAAATTCCGGAGTTTTGAATTTTCTGTTAAACCGGGCAGATGTGATTATTTTTGTTTCTAAAAACGATGAAAGGTATTTTAAAGAACTTTATCAAAAAAACAATGTTACTGTTGAAGGCATAGACATCGGACATTTGGCGAGGAGCCGCAAAAATAAGTTATTCATTAGAATCGCCGATTGGCTTTTGGACACGAATGTCGGGAGATTTCGCAAGATTGAAAATTTAGAAAGGACCGGCGATAAAATAAAGTATTTTTTTTCTCTGATTTTTACGCGGTTCTTCAGCCGGATTAAACCATTTAAAAGATTTATTCGTGAACTTGATTATCAGATAAATAATCCAAGGCCATTTGAGTTGTTTTTTAGTAAGTATAAACCAAGTGTAGTTTTTGCGACGGATATTTTCAGCGATTACGACTTGCTATTGCTTAAAAACGCCAGATCTTTTGGCGTAAAAACTGTCGCCATGGTTCGTTCTTGGGATAATACCACCGGATGGGGCTACGCCCGTTTCGCGCCGGATAAGTTGATAGTCCACAATGAAATTATGAAGGCAGAGATGCCGAAGTATCATGACATAAGCGAAAAAATCATTCAGATCAGCGGCATCCCGCAATTTGAGCAATATTTAAAGATGAAACCCACCAGTCGGGAAGAGTTTTACAATAAAATCGGGGCCGATATTAATAAAAGATTAGTTCTATTCGCTCCGGCCGGCAATTTTTTTATTGATACCGATTGGCAGATATGTCAGATACTGAAAGATTTGTATTACGAGGATAAAATTCCCAAAGATATACAGTTTATAATCCGATTGCATCCGTTTTTACCGGTAGATCTGTCCCAATTTAAACCGGACGAGAACTTCATAATTGACATTACCGGCTCTGCTTTATTTAAGCCCACCTTAAATACCAAAACGGGCGGCGAACTGGACAAGGAGTTTCTTCAGCATTTATTTGATTCTTTACACTATTCGTCGCTTGTTATTAATACCATATCGTCAATTATTATAGATGCGGCCGCGCTTGATAAACCTCTGATTACCGTTAATTTCAATGGCTGGGAAAAAGATGTGCCGGTCCTAAAAAGTTTAAAGCGCTGGCGACTGGCAGAAAATCAAATTTCCTGGATGAGTTTTGGAATGACGCCATTGATTGAAAACAAAGAGGAACTGGTTGAATGGATTAATAAGTATCTTAACAATCCGGCATTAGACAGTGATAAAAGAAAGATATTCAAGCAGGCTTATTGCGGTAATTACGACGGTAGATCAGCTGAAAGAATCGCTTCTTTTGTGCTTGACCAAACTTAAATAATGACAAATAAAACTATCAACTTAGGCGGGAGTGATACGGAAAATCTTTTTCTTAGGGATTTTGAATTTGATTTACCGAGCGGAGAGCATATTGTAGTAAAAAAAACTTCTATACCAAAAGTAGATATGGGCGATTTAGTTGCCCGCCACAAGGGCAGATACTACCTTCTTGGTTTGTATGCTCGTCCCGGTTTTCGGATACTTGATTTTCCCTGCGGCTCTGGATACGCGGCCGATATTTTAAAAGAGTTTGATGTTATTTACTATGGGATAGATAAGGATCCATTGACGATAGAATATGCTCGCCGAGTGTATGGTCGGAAGAACACTTCTTTTGAGATCGCGGATTTGGGCAAACCTAATCTTCCGGACAATTTTTTTGATACTATCGGCTGTATTGAGGGTATCGAACATATCGAGCATAAATTTCAATCTCCGCTCATCAGAGCATTTAAAAAAGCATTGAAGCCCGAAGGCACCCTAATCGTAAGTTCTCCTGAAAATCCTACCGACATTTCCGGACCGAGTGTTCACAACCAATGGCATAAATGGGAACTGACAAAAAAAGATTTTCTGGATTTATTGCGGGAACATTTTGATAATGTAGAATTAGTTACTCATAAAGCCGTTTTAAGCACAGGAGTGCTTACTGCTTGCTTTTATGGGGTTTGTCATAAATAAATGAGAATGAAAAATAAGATCGGTTGTTTCATTTTGAGTCGGATGACTTCGTCAAGATTGCCCGGCAAGGTGTTGCTTGAAATAAAAGGGAAACCCGTCATCCAGCATATCATTGAAAGGGCAAAGCTTGTGTCTTCTGCGGATATTATAGTTTTGTGCACTTCCACTGAAAAAAGCGATGACATCCTTGAATTAATAGCCAAAGAGAACGGCATAGAAGTTTTTCGAGGTTCTCTTAGCGATGTTTTGGAAAGATTTTTAGGCGCTGCCCAAAAGTTCGGCGTAGATTATTTTGTCGTGTATTCGGGTGATAATATTTTTTGCGATCCGGAACTTATGAATCTCGGCCTTAACCAGATGATCGATAACAATCTTGACTTCATTAATCTCCCCGATGATTTGGTAACCGGGGGAGTTGCCTATTGTATCTCAACTCTATCGTTAGAAAGAATCTGTCAATTAAAGAATGATGACGACACTGAATATTATCCCAAATATTTTACCCGAGGAGGATTTAAAGTCGGTAATTTACAAGTAGATGATCCTATATTCCATAATACAAAAGTAAGAGCGACTATTGATTACCCCGAAGATTTGGAGTTCGCCAAAAGGATTTTTGACGAATTTAACACGGATATTAATAACGTACCTCTGAAGAGAATCCTGGAATTAATAGAGCAAAAACCGGGGATAGCAAAAATTAACTTTTTCCGCCAGAAAGATTGGTCTAATAGGCAGAAAATTCAAAAAAAGAAAACCGGCCCCAAGTGGAGCCGGTCGCCCGCCACTACTCATTCATGAGTGTGCGGCTTACATGTCCAGAATGCGAAAGAGCTGACCAGAGTCGACGTATCCCCGAACTTGTAGGAATACGTCGTTTGGCATTTCGCTGAAGTTGAGCGGTTTGCCTGACCCTGGTGCGTAAAGTACCTTCGTTGCGTCATCGAGATCTTCGACATACCGCTCGAAGTTCTCGTCCATGACCGGCTCC
>MHXE01000006.1:55327-56424 GCA_001824375.1 Parcubacteria group bacterium RIFCSPHIGHO2_02_FULL_40_12
CGAGTTCACCGATTCTGGCTTGGCGCCGAATTGAGCGTAGTACTCTATCTGCCACTGGATGAATCGAACGCTTTCCTGCACGTCTTGAAGCGTTTCGGTAGGCGATCCGATGATCCAGGTGCAGTTTCCATGGATGCCATTGAGGTAGGCTTCTTGGATGCCGACCACCATTGATTTCGGGAACAAGTGAGGCCTTCCATCTAGCATGACCTCGATCATTCCGTTGGTAAGTGTGTGTCACCCTTTACCGATGGCTTCCAGCACTGGGGGACTGGCGCTTTCTGGTCCGAATCCGACGTAAGTACATCCGGCCCTAGCCATCGACTCCGCAGTTTGGTATGTCGTTTTGTTAAGACCGGCCATTTCGTCAAGACGAGTGTGAGTTCCCCATTTGACATTTAAGCCGTGCTGTTTGAAGAGCTCGGCAAGTCTATCAAAACGTCTTGGCCGTATAGCAGAATTATCGTCAGGGAATCCGTGAAACCTCTCACCATAGCGTTCAACATTGTGAATAATTTCAGCCACAATGTGTTCGGCCGAACGTACGCCCCAGTTATCCCCACCTTGTGTCTCCCGGTAACAATAGGAGCAATGATATTTACAACCTCGGCTGGAAACCGAGGTAGTCTTGGGGACTACGTCTTCATCCTGCCATGGCACAGCCGAGGAGTTATTAGCGCTGGTGCTCCAGATCGGGACACGCAGGTACCAGTCTAGAAGAGGGTTGCCGTCGATATCTCGGCGCAAAAACTCAAGGTCTGCAAAAGGGAGAGCGTCGAGATTGCGAGGACTATCCCCTTCATATAGCAGTTTTGGTCGGCCATTCAGGTCGCCGATGTAGTATGGAGCCAGCTTTCCGCTTGCAATCGCGCTTTTCCAACCCTGACGTTTGATGGTCATGGCGTCCATAACGATCTTGACGATGACATCGTCGCCTTCGCTATGTGCAACAGCATCGAGCTCAGGAGTATAGCTCAACTGGCCGATTTTGAGTTCGGTAGCTAACCCCCCACCCGATACAAGGAAAGTGTTGGGTACGATCTTGCGTACCATCTTGGCCAATTTTTTCTGCCACTTATGCGTGGTGATCTTGCCTG
>MHXE01000006.1:56497-57448 GCA_001824375.1 Parcubacteria group bacterium RIFCSPHIGHO2_02_FULL_40_12
GGTCCCGCAGACGGGTAAGCATCAAAAGCGGTCCTTCGGGAGTATTGTTCGGTACTGCCGTTTCCCGAAGCGGCATATTGATAAAAACAACATTGAGATCTTCAAGGTCTCGGGCCGAAATGTCCTTTACCACCTCTGAAGGGTGGATATGGACCTTCGGCTGGATTACGTTCAAAACCATATCAGTCCTCCTTTGGTAAGGTGCGAAAAAATTCCAAGATATTATTATCTATCATTTTTCAAAAAATTACAATGATTGACATATCATTGTATTATTGTTTATTGTGATTGAAATCTAGTATGCATAGTATCAAGATAGGCGAAAAATCAGTGGGTCACGATTATCCTTGTTTTATAATTGCTGAAATTGGACTTAATCATCAGGGCGATATTAAACTTGCCAAAAAACTTATTGATCACGCAGTGGCTGCAGGAGCTGATTGTGTCAAATTCCAGAAGCGTTCGCTCAAAGATGTCTATAAGAGCGATGTCCTTGTTTCGGTAGAAAAAGAAGAGCATGGCAGTAACTACATCCTTAATCACATTAAGAACACAGAACTCACGGAACATCAAATGCGGGAGCTCTATCGGTATGCATTGGCGAAGGGCGTTGATTTTTTATGCACTCCTTGGGATGAAAAGTCGCTGAAATTCCTTGCAACATTGAACCTTCCGGCTTACAAAATAGGGTCTCCCGATATGTTCAATTTTCCATTGATACGAAGCGTTGCAAAGTTAAAAAAACCTCTGATTATATCAACCGGAATGTCGTTTATGTCAGAGGTAGAACAACTTATTGAGTTTTTGAAAGAACTTAAAGCGGCCTTTGTACTTCTTCATTGCAATAGCACCTATCCGGCTCCTTACCACGATATTAATCTTAACTTTATCAAGACACTCCAGAATAAGTACGATAACATTGTGGTAGGATATTCAGGACACGAGCCGGGG
>MHXE01000007.1:0-11520 GCA_001824375.1 Parcubacteria group bacterium RIFCSPHIGHO2_02_FULL_40_12
AAATCCGTACGATTTGGTGGCCGAGCGGCGCGGAACGCACCGCGAGGATTTGACTTTTCCTGATTGGTGCGGACGAGAGGATTCGAACCTCCACAGGCTTTCGCCCACCAGCACCTCAAGCTGGCGCGTATATCCAGTTCCGCCACGTCCGCAAAATTAAATCACTTTTAACTTCCTTCGAGTTTCTTTTCTGCTCTTTCCTCTAAGGTAATATAATTTTGCCCTTCTTACCTTTGCTTTTTTAATAATTTCTATTTTTTCAATTGTTGGTGAGTATATTGGAAATATTTTTTCAACGCCGACGCCCGATATAATTTTTCTGATAGTAAAGGTTCCGCCTATTTCTTTTCCGTGTTTTTTGGCAATTACAATCCCTTCAAACGGCGCTACCCTTTCTTTTTCGCCCTCTTTTATTTTTTGGAAAATTTTAACTGTCCAGCCGGGCTGGATTTCAGTTGGCGCCTTCGTTGAATTTTTTTGATTGAATTGGGTTATCTTATCCATATATTTTTTCTAATGGGCAGTGGAGGAATCGGACCTCCGACCTCGTCGATGTCAACGACGCGTTCTAACCACTGAACTAACTGCCCGATGGGGATGGGAGGATTCGAACCTCCAGCCGCTCGCGTATAAGGCGAATGCTCTACCATTGAGCTACATCCCCAATCTATGCTCCTAATAATCCGTAAAATTCATCCTGCTCCAGAGTCTCCTTATTTATTAATTCTTTAGCAATTTTATGCAAAATTTGCAATTTCTGGGTAAGAATATTTTTGGCCATTTTGAAGGCGCCGGAGATAAATTTTTTGACTTCCTGGTCAATTAGATTGGCGGTTTCGCCGGAATAATTTTTTTCGGTTGAAAGTTCCTTGCCAAGAAAAACCAATTCATCTTTATCGCCGTAAGTTACTGGCCCCATTTTCTCCGACATTCCAAATTCAGTAACCATTTTTCGGGCTAATTCAGAAGCCACTTTAAGGTCATTTGAGGCACCGGTTGTCGTATCTTTGAATATCAATTTTTCGGCCGTGTAGCCGCCAAGCAAAACCGCCAATTCAGATTCGTATTCTGTTTTGCTTCTTAAATACTTATCTTCGGACGGCATTTTTAAGGTATAGCCGCCAGCCCGACCCCGGGAAACAATCGAGACTTTATTTACCGGATCCATATTTTCAAGTGAGCTCGCGATGAGCGCATGACCAGCTTCGTGGTAAGCGGTGATATTTTTTTCTTTTTCGTTTAAGACATGGCTTTTTCTTTCCGGGCCAAGCATTACTTTTTCAATCGCTTCAATCAGATTGATTTGATAAATTTCTTTTTGGTTTTTGCGGGCGGCCAAGATTGCCGCTTCATTGATCAGATTGGCTAAATCAGCGCCGGAAAAGCCAGGGGTTCTTTGGGCGATAATTCTTAAATTCACTTCTTTGGCTAATGGTTTGCCAAGAGCATGGATTCTCAAAATTTCTTCCCGGTCTGAAATTGAAGGGAAGTCCAGAATTATTTTTCGATCAAAGCGGCCGGGGCGTAAAAGTGCCGGATCAAGAATGTCGGGCCTGTTCGTGCCGGCAAGGACTACTACTTTTTCATCAGTGGCAAAGCCGTCCATTTCTACCAAAATTTGATTCAGGGTTTGTTCTCTTTCATCGTGTCCGCCGCCAAGCCCTGCGCCACGGTGTCTCCCGATTGCATCAATCTCATCGATAAAGACAATTGAAGGGGCACTTTTTTTGGCTATTTCAAAAGTGTCGCGGACGCGATTAGCGCCGATACCGACGAATAGTTCGACGAATTCAGACCCCGAAACATAAAAGAATGGCACCCCGGCTTCATTGGCTACGGCTTTCGCCAGCATTGTTTTTCCGGTTCCGGGCGGACCGATTAAAAGAACGCCTTTTGGAATTCTGGCTCCCAAGCACTGGAATTTTTTCGGGTCTTTCAAAAATTCAACCACTTCCTCGATTTCTTCTTTCACTTCTTTTAATCCGGCAACATCTTTGAAATAAATTTTCTTGCCGTCACCCGAAGCGTTGGATAGTCTTGCTTTTGAGCGGCCAAAATGAAAAGCCTGCATGGCGCCGGTTTGGGCTTGCCGCATCATCCACCAGAATAGAAGGATAATTAAAAGAAAAGGCAAGATGAAAGGCAGAGAATTAAGAATCGCCGAAACAATACTGTCATCACTGGCGATTTTTATTTCAATTCCTAAAAGTTTTTCTTGGCTGACTCCTAAACTTTCAAGAGTTTGGCTTAAAGGGGCGCTGAATTCTTTTTTTGATCTTTCTTTTGTTCCGTCAGCTAAAATTATTCCAAGGTTATCATTTCGGACAGTAATTTCTTTTACTTCTCCGGAATTGATTTTTTGAACCAGCTGGCTTAAAGATATTTCTTGATTGTCGCTGGCCAAATTTAAAAGCGCCACTATTGCGGATAGCGTCAGCAGTAAAACAAAAACAATTAGAATGTATTTAGCGATATTTTTCATCTGACAATTCAGGAGCCTTTAAAGAAAGGACGACTTTATTTGGGGAGACTTCGATGACTTTAGCTTTGATTTTTCCCCCGACTTTTAAGACTTCCTCCATATTTTTATCTTCGCCTATTTCTGATTTCGGGATAAGGGCCTCGGTTCCATCCGGCAGTTTTATGAAAGCTCCGAAATCAGTTGTCTCAGTAATTTCCCCTTCGATTACATCCCCGATGCTATACTGGACTGATTTTTCTTTTTCTAATGTTTGCTTGGCTGCTTTTTCCGAAATGATCAGTTTGTTTTGTGATTCATCGGCATCAATTATTTTGACTTTGAATTCTTGGTTGCGGTAAGTTTGAAGGATCCGGACAATTTCTTGAGTGTTTCCATTTTCAACTTTGGGATAATGTTCTTCGGCTAATTGGGACAAGGGCATAAAAGCTTGAATGCCTCTGACTTCGGAAATTAATCCCCCCTTGTTTAAGTTGGCTATTTTAACCGTGATTATCTCTTCTTTTTCATAGATTTCTTTCACTTCCTGCCAGGCTGATTTCATCTGGGCTCTTTTTAAAGATAATTCCCTTAAGCCTTCTTCATTTTCTAAATTTAGAAGAACTATTTTTACTTTTTGGCCCAGTTTCAAGTTTTTTTGTTTTTCCGGATCATCGTAAAATTCCCGGGGATAAACTATTCCGGCGCCGAAAGACCCAAGGTCGATTAAGATGCTTAAAAGAGAAATATTTATTATTTCGCCGTCCAAAACCGAACCTTTTTTAGGCAATGAGAAATTAAACTTACTAAGAAGTTCTTTCATCAGTTTTTTAGTATTTAAGCCGTTTGTTTCCTGCGGGCTAATTAATTGTTCCATAAGAATTTTCATAGTAGCTTAGTTTGAAGAAAAATTCAAGAAAAACAATTGAATCCAAGTTTGAGTTATGGTATTATTCCTATATGACTATTACTTGGTACGGCCATTCTTGTTTTCGCCTTGAAACCAAAGATTTTTCTCTTTTGATTGACCCATTTTCACCGCAAATCGGGTTGAGGCCGCCTAAAATTAAGGATAATATTGTCTTAGTTTCCCATGATCATTATGATCATAATAATATAGAAGGTTTACAGGAAGGGAGTCTTTTGATAAAAGGTCCGGGCGAGTATGAAGTTAAAGGAGTTTTTATAAAAGGGATTCAGTCTTTCCATGATAAGATTCAGGGCCAGGGAAGAGGATTGAATACCATATATGCGATAAAGATGGAAGATATGACTATTGTCCATATGGGTGATTTCGGTCAAGGCGCTTTGTCAGAAGAGCAAATAGAGAAGATTGGCGATGTTGATATTTTGATGATCCCGATTGGAGGCGTTTACACGATAAATTATAAAGAAGCAGTTGAGGCGATTTCTCAAATCGAGCCGAAAGCCGTAGTCCCGATGCATTATAAAGTGCCAGGTTTGAAAGTTGATATTGAAGGCCCGGAAAAATTTTTAAAAGAGATGAGCTTAACCCCGGAGAAAGCAGAGAAGTCGTATAAAATCCAAAAAAAGAATTTGCCGGCCGAAGAAATGAAACTGGTAATATTTACTTTGTAAAATGTTAAACGAAATAAAAAGACAGCCGCCCCATATCAGAGCAATTTTTATGTGGCTTTCAGTTTTTATTGTTTTTTCGCTGGTTGTTTTTGTCTGGATTCAGTCGTTTCAACAAAGACTCACCTTTTTATTAAATCCTTCAGAAGAGTTGGAAACCGCAAAGCAGGAATCCCCTATTGCCATAATGGGAAAAAGTTTCAATGAATTAAGGGCGACAATTTTTGATCTATTCGATTTGGCAGCCGAGACAAAAGAAGGGAGTGAAGTCAGAAATAATTTAGAGGAAAAAATTGAAGGGAAAATAGCTCCGAGATTGTTGCCAATATCAGAATGAACTTACAACTTATGATTGACAACCAACAACGATAAATTTGTTGTTTTTTATTGGTTCGTCATAGGTCGTTAGTCGTTAGTTGCTTTATGGAAATCGGACAAATCAAACAAAGAGAAATAACCCAGGAGATGAAAGAATCGTATTTGGATTACGCAATGAGCGTAATTGTTTCGCGCGCCCTGCCCGATGTTAGGGACGGTTTGAAGCCGGTTCAAAGGAGAATTTTATATGCTATGCATCAAGCCGGCTTAAGACATAACGTCAAGCATGTTAAATCAGCCAGAGTTGTCGGTGATACCATGGCGAAGTTTCATCCTCATGGAGATTCTCCTATCTACGATGCCATGGCCAGAATAGCCCAAGATTTTTCTTTGCGTTATCCATTAGTTGACGGCCAGGGCAACTGGGGTTCGATTGACGGCGATAGTCCGGCGGCAATGAGATACACAGAAGCGCGGATGACTAGTATTGCCGAGGAGCTTTTAATCGATATTGAGAAAGAAACAGTTGATTTTGTCGACAATTATGATGCGACGAGGCGCGAACCGATAGTTTTACCGGCAAAAATTCCTAATCTTTTATTAAACGGATCCTTGGGAATTGCCGTGGGAATGGCGACAAATATTCCGCCTCATAATTTAGGAGAAATTTTAGATGGTCTAATTCACCTTATTGATAATCCGGAAACCGATGTTAAAGAATTGGTTAATTTTATCCAAGGACCTGATTTTCCGACCGGCGGCATTATTTATAATCAGCAAGATATTTTAAATGCTTATGCTACCGGCCGCGGCCCAGTAGTCACGCGGGCTAAGGTTGATATTGAAGAAAATAAAAAAGGAACTCATCGGATTATCGTCAGCGAAATCCCCTATCAGGTCAATAAAGCCGAATTGATAATCAAGATTGCCGATTTAGTAAAAGAGAAAAGGATTGAAGGCATAAGAGACTTGCGAGACGAATCTGATCGGGAAGGTTTAAGAATCGTAATTGAGCTGAAGCAGGATTCTTTTCCCCGGAAAGTTTTAAACCAGCTTTTTAAATATACCGATCTCCAAAAAACTTACCATTTCAATATGGTGGCCCTGCTTGAAGGAATCCAGCCCCAGACCCTTTCTTTAAAAACCATTCTTGAAAAATTCATCGAACACCGGAAAAATGTGATTATCCGGCGGACTAAATTTGATTTGATCCAAGCCAAAGCCCGGGCTCATATTTTAGAAGGCTTGAAAAAAGCGCTTGACCATATTGATGAAATAATCGCTACCATCAAAAAATCGGAAAGCCGGGAAGACGCCTTTAATAACTTAATTAAAAAATTCAAATTCACCGAACTTCAGACCATTGCCATTTTGGAAATGAGGCTTCAGACATTAGCCGGCCTTGAAAGAAAAAAGATAGAAGACGAACTAAAGGAGAAAAAACAGCTCATTGCTGATTTGGAAGAGTTGCTTTCTAGCCCCAAGAAGATTCTAGGAGTAATAAAGGATGAATTCAGCGAGCTTAAACGAAAATACGGAGATGCAAGAAAAACTAAGGTAGTCAAAGGTGTTTTGAAAGAAATCGGCGAAGAAGAATTGGTGCCGGAAGAAGATGCTTTGTTTGTTTTGACTCATAGCGGCTACATTAAAAGGATGTCTTCGTCTGAATTAAGGATTCAGAAAAGAGGCGGCAAGGGTTTAATCGGAATGACGACAAAAGAAGAAGATATCGTCAGTCATTTTTTCTTGGCCAATACTCATGATAATCTGTTGTTTTTTGCTGCTTCCGGGAAAGTTTTTCAAACCAAAGGTTATGAAGTGCCGGAAGCTTCAAGAGTGAGCCGCGGCAAATCCCTTGTTAATTTTTTGAATATCTCTTCTCAAGAAATAATTACGGCAGTCGTCAAAGTTCCTAAGGCCAAAGTCAAAGAAGCTAAATATCTTTTTATGGTGACCCGCGATGGCGTAGTCAAGAAAGTTGAAGTTGAGGAATTTGCCAATATCAGACGAAGCGGCCTGATTGCCATTAAGCTTTATGAAGGCGATTCCTTGAATTGGGTTAGGTTGACTTCAGGCGGTGACGAAGTACTTTTAGTTACCAATGACGGCAGTTCAATCCGTTTTAAGGAAAAGGATGTGCGAGGAATGGGTCGGAATGCCAGTGGCGTCACTGGCGTCAAACTTTCAAAAGATGATTATGTTATCGGGATGGAAGTGATCACAGACCAGATTTCAGCTAAGCATCAGCTTCTGGTAATAATGGAAAACGGTTATGGCAAAAGGACTGATCTCAAGGCTTTCAAAATTCAAAAAAGAGCCGGCAAAGGAGTCAAGGCAGCCAAAGTCACCTCTAAGACCGGGAAGATTGTTTCAGCTCAGATTGTGGATCCTGAACAGAAAGAACTTATTGTCATTTCAAAGAGAGGACAAATTATCAGGACTGAATTAAAGAGTGTTTCGGTTTTAGGCCGGGCAACTCAGGGAGTCAGGGTAATGAAAATGGATTCAGGCGACGGGGTCGCCTCGGTAGTGGCGGTGTGATAAAATATTCTTAATGCCAGAACTTTCCTCTATGTTTAACTTATCGCCTAAATTAGCGAATCAGACTTTTGATTTAAAAAACATTATCAGCCAGTTTGAGCTTGAGCCTGGAATAAAGATAGCAGATTTAGGTTCTGGCTCCGGTTATTTTACGATTGAAATGGCTAAAGCAATCGGCGACGGAGGAATAGTTACGGCGGTAGATGTTTTGGAATCTGCTCTTGAAACAGTCAGGGCAAGAGCAACGATTGCCGATGTCAAAAATATTCATTTAATCAGAGCTAATCTTGAAGTGCTTGGCAGTACTTTTTTATCTGACAATTCGCAGGACTTTGTTTTGATCAAAAATGTTCTTTTTCAAAATGACCAAAAAATCAGAGTAATCAGGGAAGCAAAAAGAATATTAATGTCGGGGAGAAAATTAGTCATAATTGACTGGGGAAAAGGAGTTGGCGGTTTGGGTCCGCCGGACGAATACAGGACCCCGAAAGAGAGCATTCTAAGTCTGGCCAGCCAAGAAGGCCTGATTTATGAAAAAGATATAATTGTCGATATTTACCATTTCGGGATGATGTTTAGAAAATAATGTCAACAAATAGATTATATTTAATTGTTGGAGTCTTGATAATTGCAGTTTTTATTCTGCTTTTTTATTTGGTTTTGGGCGGGATAGGCGGCGGAGATTCTGAAAGGGTTGAGCTTGAATTTTGGGGGGTTTTTGATGAGCCTTTTGCTTTTGAAGAAACAATCAGGAGTTTTCGCAGGCTTTATCCGAATATAAATATCAGATATGTTCCGTTTCCATTTGAAGAATACGAAAAAGCGGTGGTAGATGCTTTGGCCGCCGGCCGCGGCCCGGACATCTGGATGATTCAATCAAGCTGGCTACCGAAGCATAAAGATAAACTTTCGCCTTTGCCACAAGACAATGAAGATTTGAATTATAAATTATTTAATTTCCAGCAAGACTTTGTTGATGTTGTCCAAAACGATTTGGTTGATAACGGCCAGATTTACGCCTTGCCTCTCTATGTCGATACTTTGGCTTTGTATTATAACAAGGATTTATTTAACTCAGCTGGAATAGCTCAAGCGCCAAAGACCTGGAATGAATTTAATGAAACAGTTCAGGCTTTAACCAAGATTGATGATAAGGGGAATATTGAAACAGCTGGTGCGGCTATCGGGTTAGCGAGAAATGTTAACCGCTCAACAGACATTTTAATGCTTTTAATGATGCAAAGCGGGGTGGAAATGGTAAGAAAAGAAACAAAAGAGGCGACTTTTGCCGATTCAATCGGCTTTCAGCCAGTCGGCGAAACGGCTTTGGAATATTACACCGATTTTACCAATCCGCTTAAGAGCGTTTACACTTGGAACAATAATTTATTTTATTCAATTGATGCTTTCGTAACTGAGCGGACAGCAATGATGTTTAACTATTCCCATCAGATTCAAGTGATTAAATCAAAAGCGCCGAGATTGAATTTTGATGTGGCTTTAATGCCGCAGGTTCAAGGCGCTTCAACCAGAGTTGATTATGCCAATTATTTTGCGACGGCAGTTTCTGCCGCTTCGGAGAACAAAGAGGCGGCTTGGAAGTTTTTGACTTATCTTGGTTCGCGAGAAGGTTCGTTGCCGTATCTTCGAAAATCTTTGCGGCCGACAGCCAGACGTGATTTAATTGATTCCCAAAAAACCGATCCGGATTTAGGTGTTTTTGCAACGCAGACTTTATCCGCTAAAAGCTGGTATCAGGTTGACCCATCGGCCATTGAACAAATTTTCGCCGATATGATTGAGAATGTGGCCTTTAGAAGAAATACTGTGGCTGAAGCGATAAGAGCCGCGGAGGACAGGGTAACGATATTAATGCAGCGTCAACCCATAAGATGATTAAAGGATATAAAATTATAATTTTTTTTATCCTGATTTCTAGTTTTTTCTTTATATTTTCTGATAGCGTCCTAGCTCAAAGCTGGTGGCCGTTGGTTCCCTGCGGCCGAACGGACCAAACCCCTTGTACTCGTTGTGATCTTTTCCGTTTAACTGATAATGTAATCCATTTTATTTTGGAAGGTCTTGTTCCGCCGGTGGCCGCGGTTTTATTCATTTCCGCCGGCTTAATGATCGTGCTGGCTGGAGCAAATCCGTCTATGTATGCAAGAGGCATTGATATTTTTAAAACTACTTTTTGGGGGTTGGTGATAATTTTAGCTTCCTGGCTGATAGTTAATACTTTTATCCAGTCATTCGGACCAGATAAAGCAAAAGGGACTTGGTTTAGATTCACTTGTACGGAAGAAGTGATTGCTCCCGGCCCGCCGCCAAGCCCTTTATGCTCCAACCCGACAGCGCTAGCAGGGCAATACGGCGTTCCATCAGCGTCTATAAACGCTCCAGAACTTAGTGCATTAATTTCTTGTATAGGATCAAGGTTGCCTGGAGAAAATTTAGGCAGCATAGCTACTTATGGGGGTAGTGATGATAATCAGCTTTGTAATTTTACCAGAGGCAACAATATTTGCGGTAGTTGTGTTCATTCCGTTAATTCTTGCCACTATGGCGGTAAAACCGGAACTCAAGGAGCTTTATCTGTGGATTTTGGAAATCAAGCGATCAGAGATAAAATACAGACAGCAGCTTGTGCCTGTGGTGCGAAGCAGGTTTATATTGAAGCAAGTCATGTTCATGTAGATTCAAGGAGTTGTGATGATGTAAATTCAAGCGCTTTTCAATGTCTTTAATTAAAATTTCAATTTTCATAATTTTCGTTTTCCTTGTCGGTTTTTCAGGTTTTAAAATAGAAGATACTCAAGCTCAACAATGCAATGCCCCTGTTTGTATTAGCAATGAAAAAGCAAATACTACAAGTTCAGGCGTGACGATTACTTGGAATACGAATGTTCCGGCTACTTCTCAAGTTCATTGGGGACCTGTTTTGGGAGGCAACTGCCAAGCCATAAACTATACACCGATTAATAATACCGCCGTAACTAACCACAGTGTTAACATTTCAGGACTCGGTTCTAATGCAACTTTTTGTTATAACGTTATTTCTACGGCTAGTGGCTATACTGCTTTTGGAACGATTTTTAACTTTACGACTGGTAGCACACCACAATGTCAGCTTACTCAAGCGATTTGGTCATCAACAGCCGCTATTTATATTGGAGAATCAAAAACGCTTACCGTAACTGGACAAGGATGTAATGGGCTTGCCATGGCTTTTGATATTTACGAATTAGACCCTGGACCAGATGATTTTTTGAGAACAGTTAACTCTAATTTTAGTGGCAATACAGCAGTAGCAAATTATACTTTTACAAGCGCCGATTTTGTTAAAGGCGGCAACGAAACCTTAGGAGAAAATGTATATTTTGAGGCAAAAGTTTTTAATACAACAGGTAATCAATTAGACAGTATTAAGTCTGTTGATATAGTTTTTCTTAACACACCGCTTCCTGGAACTGGAGGTGGAACTGGTGGAACTGGAGGTGGTCCTGGTGGGACAGGTGGCCAGCCAGGCCAATCAGTTACTTTTGAAATTCAACCACCGACTCAAGTGCGATCATTAGTTGACTTAGCCAAAGCTATTGGCCGGTTCCTTTTGCAAATTGCCATTCCGATCGCAGTGATTGTGATAATTTACGCCGGACTTTTGTTTCTTACTTCCGGCGGTAAACCCGAACAGGTCAAAAAAGCCACCACCGCTTTAAAATACGCACTAATCGGTTTAGCAATAATTTTAATAGGGCAGGGATTCTTTACTTTGATAAAAAGCATTTTAAACTTAGGTACTCCTTAAAGTTGACATTACCTTATTCTTAATGTATAACTAATATTAGAAAGATAGCCTAGGATAAAAGCCTGGGCTTTAACAATTTAACCATTTTAACCACGTGGAGGATGAAATTATGACTAATGATAGGAAGAAGCCTCGTGGCGAGCCTGCTGTGGAGTTCCATTGGGATCCACTTCAGTTAGCCAGTGACAAGACCTTTTCGACCACTATTCGGATTGAAGTTTCCGGATGGTGGCCAGAAGGAAGACCAGAGCGGGTTGCAGTTTCAGTCTATCAAGGAGGACAAGAGCCGCCTTCTGGAAATTCAGTGAGAATCCAGAAAGGGCATGGAACTTTTCCTCTAACCAGGCTTGAGCCTGGCCGTCACTACTACGTGGTTGTTTACATTGAAGATCGGCTTCCAGTTCAGAACATGATTACTGTGCCGGAACTGCCGAAGCCGAAGAAACCGACTTGCGACGAGAAGAAGATCGTGGATTTGAAAACGAAGACCGACCGAGTCAAGGCCGAAAAAGAGCTCAAGGAAGTCGAGCAGTCGTTGAAAAAAGCGGAACCGCCCGAATCGAGGCGCCAGATCAAGGTTCTTCATTCTTATAGGCGAGCATCCAAGCTGGAGGTTGTGCTTCAGCGACTCGGGAAAGATGTTAAGCCCGAGGATGGGGCGATTTCTGTTCTGGACTTTGAACAGGGTGGCCTTGTTTTCGGCGACTTGCCTGACGATTTTCCTTTCCGGAAAAAGGAGTGGGGCATGTTTGTAGTTTTCCTGCCTTACTTTGAGTACCCTAGACAGGCCATGTTCTTT
>MHXE01000007.1:11534-15533 GCA_001824375.1 Parcubacteria group bacterium RIFCSPHIGHO2_02_FULL_40_12
AAAGTTTTGGTGGATGTGCCAGCGAGAGTGGAACACGTTGAGACGCAAAAGGATGAGCCAGTATCACCAGCAAGTCCTTTTCAAAGAGGAAGAGAAGTAGCGCGTCAATTATTCAAGAAGTAGAGAGTCACTCAGTGAGCGGAGGTATTTATGTTTGGTTTAGGTAAAGGTCTTGGATTTGGCCTTGCAGTGAAAGAAGTTTGGGATGTTGCAAAACACGGCCTCGGCGAAACCATCGGTAAGGTTTCTGGCGAACGTGTTAAAACCTACCTTGAGCAGGACTTCCGTCCAGAAGTGACTCATGTCATTCGAGTGCTCATGGAGGAGCGTGACCAGGAGGCTCGGGAAGCCGCGGAGAAGATTCTTCGTCGGTTGGATCGAGCCAAGAAGACCGGGTGGCCAGATTTGGAAAACAACGTGTTCGTGGTTCTCGGTCGTCTCCTTCCTCGCGATACTTCTAACAAGATCGTGGATGAGATGGCCGAGAAGGTCTATATCTGGTTCGCGAATCTTGACGACTGGCATTACGCGGTCGTCGTTGAGGGGATGAAGCATAACCCCATTGCTCAGAAAGTCGGAAGCTTGATTTCAAAGGCCGCGGCTGGGCCTCAATTCGTTGCTGGCTACGTTCTTGAAGTTGTGACAGAGGCGTTGAGAGTGACTCCTGGTGTGACTAAGTCTGCGGCGACCACTACTGCTTCGGCCTTGAAGGACGGAGCGGTGAAGGTCGACGGTCAACTCGAACGATTCGCCAACTGGCTGGATAACTAGGAAGGAGGATTGAGATGGGATTTCTGCATACTATCGCGGCCATATGGCGGATCGTTATCGGGCAGAACCGCCGAGGCCAAATCGTCAATTTCTGGGCACGCTTCGCCGTGATCGCTTTCGTTGTTGTAGTCGTAATTCCGATCGTGGCGTGGCCTTTTATACTACTCGTCGTTTCGGCGGCGAGCTGGTACTTCGGAGCTTACTGGATTACCACGGTGGTAGCACTTTTGCCAATCGTGGCGCTTCCGGTCTTTCTGATAGCAGTGGCTGTGATTCAACCAGTGCTATCAGTGTTGCTGGTTCAAGTAAGAGGAGTCAGGGCTTTCTTGACATTACTTATGTTCGTTATGTTCTTGGAACTCCTGGCAGGTTTATACATTGCCTTTGTCCCAATCTGGAATCTGCCGACGCTGGTGCCGGCGTTGGTTGGCTTGGTGGCAACAATGATGGTTTGGATTTTCATCAGGCCGTTTGTCCGACGACTCGGTTTGGTGTCGATGAGGTGGGTGACGCCGATACTCACCTTGGGTATTGTCGTTCTGACCATTCTTTTCGTCGGTGCCAGTGCCTGGCGTTTCGTTTCACAGCAGCGGTATGAGACTGTTGCGCAAGCAGCGGTTTCTACAACCCAGTCCGCTACTACCGATAGTGCTCAAGAATTCATTTGTAATGCCAATGAGTTCAAGGAGACGGTTCGGTCCGGAGCCGGGTATTTCTTCCGGATCACGGCGAACAAACCCTGGAAGGCGTTTTCCTTGAAGACATATGATACAGGTCAGGCAGGTGAGTTCGTTATGTCGGCTGGCGAATCCAGCTGGCGAGGAGGAGACCCTCCGGGCATTCTAAAAGTTCAGTGTCTGGAAGATGGAACGACCATTCGTTTTAAGAAGATTCAGTAGTAATAGTACATTCAGGGCCGTTTTCGTGGAAACACAAGAACGGCCTTTTAAATTTTTATGAGATTTTTATTTGACATAATTTAAATAATTTAGTAGAATATATTTAATTGGAGGTGAGAAATGAAGAGAGTTCTTTTAATTGTAATTTTGGTAATTCTATTCGGGCGGGGTGAGGCTTTTGCTCAATGGGGGTTCGGCGGTTTCGGAGGGTTTTCGCCGTTTGGCGGGAACGAAGCGGCTCGGGTCGTTGCCGGCAATCAGGCCATGATTTGGTCGCTGGCCGGCCAGTGGCAGCCGTACATCTACCCCAATCAGCAAGTCATGTGCAGGCCGATGTCTGTCGGGCACCGATTCGCTGACATAGGGCTGGGAGCTTTGGCTGTCGGCGGTTCAACCGCTATCTGGACTCGCAACGCGGGCGCGGTTGTCGGAGGTGCCGCGGCTGGCGCTGGCGGTGTCGGCCTTTATAGCCAGCATGAGCGTGAGTGCCAACTTATTTCTTCGCCGGCGGTTCAGCCAGCAGCGGTTATTTATCAGGCGGTTCCAGTTGAACGGCCGCAGTCGCCGGCCACAGACCAACCTGTTGCCGAGCCGGCGGAAGTGACTGTTGCCAAGTCAATGCCGCGGCTGGCCGGAGTTCGCTTCAAAGTCATAAATGAAACGAACTCGATCATTGTGGTGGAGGTTGACGGTAAGCGGGCCGTGCTCGCGCAGAGGGCGCAGGCTCAAGTCAACCGTCCGGACCCTCGAGTGTTGCTGATTCAGCCAGACGGAAAAGGATCATTTGATGAGTTTGAGATTGATCTTCGGGGAACTGAAGATTCAATCTTGCCGGGTTGGCGAATCCCAGCCTCGGTAAAACTCAAGGGTCCTTGACCGCGAAATCAGGGAATCCGACAAGGGGAGGACGCAATTTGTTCTCCCTTTTTTCATTTGTGGATAATTAAAGTGGTTATTACTTAGTTTAATTTATATAATTGTGATTAAGATTATGGATGATTTTTTGGGGATACAGGATTTTACGGTTCAGCGCATTGCCGGCATAATCACTGGCTTTGCCTGTTGGCTAATCGGCATAGTGCTGGCGATAATGGTTATTTTTTTGATTTGGTCTGGGATAAAGTTTTTTCTTGCGAGAGGCAATGAAGCTGCAGTAACCAGCGCCAAAGAAAATCTCAAATGGGCTTTAGTCGGGATTTTAGTAATTTTAGCCACCAATGTGATTATTGCTACGATTGCCAATGCTTTACAACCGG
The DNA here is from genome assembly GCA_001824375.1 of Parcubacteria group bacterium RIFCSPHIGHO2_02_FULL_40_12. Classification (GTDB taxonomy): domain Bacteria; phylum Patescibacteriota; class Minisyncoccia; order 2-02-FULL-40-12; family 2-02-FULL-40-12; genus 2-02-FULL-40-12. The sequence goes on from MHXE01000007.1 coordinate 14,461, forward strand.
GATTAAATTATAGTCTGCTTCCTTTAAATTGCGGGCCGATAGCGAGTACTGGCAGTAGGTATTTAACTTGTCGAGGATCTCAAGATTGTCCAGATGGACTTATTTGCGATATAGGAGCAGGCCAAAGTGAAGGATTATGTCTTCGCCCCTAATATATTTATGTTAAAATTTTTTCAAATCGCTCAAATAGTTATTCCGCCGCCGCCAGTTGCCGGACGCGGCCTTACTTTGGCTGAACTTGGAAGTCTTATTGCCATTGTCGGTTCTTTTTTAACTAACGTCGCGGTTATAGGAGCTATTATCGCAATTATTATTAGCGGCGTTATGTATATGAGAGCCGGTTCTGATACGACTAAAATAACTAGCGCCAAGACTTGGCTCTGGAATTCTCTAATCGGCGCTTTGATAGTTTTAGGAGTCGGGGTGATAATAAATACCATTGCCAATGTAGTAACTAGAGAATTTTTCTGTCGGTTAAGTATTTTAGGCCAATGCATATTTTAAAATGAAAAATTTAATTTTACTTGCTCAACAATTTACTTTACCGCCGGGCGAGCCGATAGAGTACAGCACCGTAAATATTTTTCTTGAAAATACGGCTAAATTTCTTTATACCGCCGGAATTACTTTAGCAGTAATTACTTTAATCATTTCCGGCATTATGTATTTCAGAGCCGGTTCTGACACTAAAGCTGACGCAGCCAAAGGCTGGTTTAGAAACGGGATAATCGGGGCATTTATTATTCTGGCAGTTGGCGTGATAATTAAAACAATTCAAATTATTGTCAGCGGAAACTTTTTCTAAAATGACTTTAAATAAAATTTTAATTTTCATAATCTTATTTTCTACTTTTGCTTTTATTCAGGTTCAAGCTCAGCCGTTACCCGGTTATGATGTTCCGCCATTACCTTCTGGATCAGGTTTAACTACGGGAGGCATAAATTCAATTTTGATTCTTTTATCTAATTTTTTAATCGGAGTTGGAGTAATTTTGGCTATAATGACTATTGTCATTTCCGGCATTATGTATTTCAGAGCCGGTTCTGACACTAAAGCTGACGCAGCCAAAGGC
>MHXE01000007.1:15568-21302 GCA_001824375.1 Parcubacteria group bacterium RIFCSPHIGHO2_02_FULL_40_12
GAGGATCAGGAGTTCCAGGGACTGGTCCGGGAACTGGATTCTCTAGTGGAATTATGGTAGGAAATTCTTGCACGACAGATGGTCAATGTTCTCCTCCGGAAAGTTTCTGCACTGGGGGAAGAATTTGCCGCAGAGCTGGAGGAAATTTACAATTAGAAAAGTGTGATTTACATATTGATTGCGCAACAGGTTTAACATGTAAAGGAGGTACATTTGGATTAGGCCAAAAAACATGTAAGCCTTAGGTCGATGAATCCGACCATAGAATCGGATAAATGATAAATGATAAAATATGAGTTTAATTAAAAAATACGCAGCTGTTTCAGCGATAGCGATGTTGGTTTTACTGCCGGTGTTTGTTTTGGCTCAGTTGCCGACAGTTTCACCGCCTACTGTTCCGGGGACGACTTTGACTGAAGTAGAGAACATTGTCAGGCGAGTAGCCCAATTTATATTGATAATAGGCGTGATTGCCGCTTTGATTTATATAGTCCTTGGAGGAATTGCGTGGATGAGGGCTGGCGATGATCAAACCAAGATAGGCGAAGCCAAGACAAAGATTTGGTCAGGAGTTTGGGGCGCTTTGGTGGTAATAGCCGTCGGGCTTATTCTTCAAACCCTTGCCGGAGTGGTAACCAGAGTTTTCTTTCAGTAAGATATATTGAAAAAACGCCTATAATCCTTTAAAGTTATAGGCGTTTTTTTGTCGGGGCGGTGAAATTTGGCAACCACGCTAGGCCTAGAACCTAGTGCCGAAAGGCTTGAGGGTTCGAATCCCTCCCCCGACATAATAAAAAAGCCCCCCTAATAAGGGGGGCAATATATCCGGGCCCCAAGCAGCCCTTCACTACTCGCTTGGTCATTGGGATGAAGAACTTTATTATTTAATTGTTTTCTTGATCCCGCAGACTTGTCCCTCACTTGCACGCAAGTGAGGGACGGCCCCAAGCGAGAAGTGGAAGGCCGTTTTCCCAGAGATCTATTTTAATTTCGGCAGTACTATTGTGAGCACTCCGTTTTTCAAAGTAGCTTTAGCTTGATCGGCATTAACTTCTTCCGGCAATATTACAGTTCTTGAGAATGATCCCCAGTGCAGTTCTTGATAAAAATAGTTTCTTCCTTTTTCTTTTTCTTCTTCTTTTCTATCTCCTTTTATTGAAACAGTGTCATTAGTTATTGAAATATCTAAGTCTTTCCCTGATACTCCGGCAATTGCCGATTTTATTACGATTTCATTGTCTTTTTGGAAAACATCCAAAGTCAGTATGCCGTTTTGACTATCGATATTATTTTTAAGCTCTTCTTTCATTTAGAATTTTATCTGATTTAATTTTGTTTCCATCACAATCTAATGTCAATAGATTTTTGTGGATACTCTCTGGATAACTTGTTGATGTCTGTCTTTTAATTTGTCAAAAAGTATCAAAAGTGAAACAAGCATTCCAAGCAAAAGAAGAGTATTGCCGGGCAAGGCAACAGCCGGATTAAGGAAAATCAGATAATTAAAGACTAAATGCAGAAGAGAGGCAATTAGTAATCCTAAAAAGATAATCTGTTTTTTGAAATGGTAAAAAAACCAGGCAAGGCCAAGAAAATAGCCCACAATTCCGGAAGCCAAAGCATGAAGCAAGGTGGCGCCGGTGAAGCGAAGCGCAATGACCCCTAAAGTTGCGGCAAATCCTTCAGGGTAAACTTTAAAGGCAATCAGGATGTTTTCCATTGCGGCGAAGCCCAAAGCCGCCGCGATCATATAAATTATTGAATCATGAGGTTCGTCAAAATCAGGTTTTGAAACTATTGAACTTCGAACCACCCAGTATTTCATATATTCTTCGACAAAGGCGGCTAAGCTGAAGAAAATCATTGCTCTTGGCAGAAAACTGATTTCTGAGGCCATACCGCTTATGATTGCTTCGAGCAAGACCACTATCGGCGCAATAATGATACCGAAAAGGAATACTTTAGTGATAAGGTATTTAGGTTCTGGTCTCGGGTCTTTGGTCAAAAAAATCAAAAGCCAGACGAGGCTGGGCAATAAGCCAAGGATTACCAGTAAAACATTTGTTGGAATGAAGAAAGACATGTCAATTCGGCCAATTTTCAATTAATAACATTTTCTTATTTTTAATCGGCAGTTTGCTCCATATTTCTTCGGTAATAAATGGCATAAAAGGATGGAGAAGTTTTAAAGAGTTGGTTAATACATAAATTAACGAATCCTTTGTTTCATTATCGTTTTTATTTTTTGTTTCTTCAATGTATTTGTCGGCAAATTCATTCCATATAAATTTGTATAAAATATGCGCGGCTTCTCCAAAATTATAGTTTTCTATATTTCTTTTTACATTTATAGCCGCTCCATCCATTTTGGCTATAATTTCATTTTTTAGATCACGGGAAGATTCTTTAATATCTCTTTCTTCATTTCCCATCTTTATTAATACATATCTTGCTATATTCCATATTTTGTTGGCGAATTTTTTGCCTGTTAAAATCACGTCCTCATTAAATTTCATATCCTGAACGCCTGTATTTTGATAAGCCAGGCCAAATCTCAGAGCATCAGTTCCGTATTTTTCGATTAAAACGACCGGATCAATTCCTGTTCCAAGAGATTTAGACATTCTTTTTCCGTCTTTTGTTAGGACGGTGGGATGAATATATACATCATTGAAAGGCGCTTTATTCGTAAAAAACTTACCGGAAAAAATCATTCTTATTTGCCATAAAAAGACTATCCCCCTGTCCGAGGTAATAAAATTTGTCGGATAATATTCAGATAAGTCATTTGTTTTTTCTGGCCAACCCAAAACAGCAAATGGCCAGAGAGCTGAAGAAAACCAGGTATCCAAAACATCATTTTCTCCTTGTATCGGTATTTTGTGCCCCCACCAGAGTTGTCTTGAAATATTCCAATCCCTCATATTTTCAAGCCACCGCAAAGATATCTCATTCCATCTGTCCGGATAGAATTTAACCTCTCCTTTTTTAATCGCTTCTTTGGCCAGTTTTGCCAATTCGAAAACTTTAAGAAACCACTGATTAGAAGGGAGCGGTTCAATGACTGAATCGCATCGATCGCATCGTCCGACATTGTGATTGTAATCTTCAATTTTTTCCAGAAGACCTAATTCTTCAAGATCCTTAATTATTTTTTCTCTGGCTTCAGAAACCTTTAGCCCTTCATATCTTTTTCCGGCATTTTGATTCATGGCGCCGCTTTCATCGATTATTTTTATAAGAGGCAGATTATGGCGCTGGGAAATTTCAAAATCAGTCAGATCGTGGGCCGGGGTGATTTTTATAATGCCGGTGCCGAAAAATTTTTCAACTGTTTCGTCGGCAACAACTTTTATTTTTATTTTTTTCAACTTCGGTTTTTCGGATGGGGGGATATTATTGTCTATGGAATCAATTTCAATATCTTTTTCGATATAATCTTTGTAGCGTTCATCATCAGAATGGACTGCCAAACCAGTGTCTCCTAACTTTGTTTCCGGCCGGGTTGTGGCAATGGTAAAAGGGCCGTATTTTATATAATAAAGCTTCCCTTTCTCGGGGATATGTTTTACTTCAAGGTCGGAAATACCGGTACCGCAGCGCACACACCAATTAATCACTCTGTATCCCTTATAGATCCATCCCTTTTTATGGTATTTATTAAATGCTTCAAGTACCGCTTTCTCATATTTTTCATCTCGTGTGTATCTGATTCTTGACCAGTCAACCGAAATGCCCAGCTTTTTAAATTGATCCAAAATAGCTGTGCCATATTTTTCTTTCCATTCTTGAATTCTTTGTTCAAATTTCTCTCGACCCAGATCGTGTCTTGATAAACCTTCTTTTTTAAGTTGTTTTTCTACGATATTTTGAGCAGCTATGCCGGCATGATCTATACCCGGGACCCATAATGTTTTGTAGCCCTGCATTCTTTTCATCCGAACCAAGACATCTTGCATTGTTAATTCCAGAGCATGACCTATGTGAAGTTCGCCGGTAATATTCGGCGGGGCGATGCAGGTGATGAACTTTCCTTTTTTTTCTCCGGGCAACTTTTCCGGAGTAAAAAAACCGCTCTCTTCCCAGAGCTTATAGATGTGATCTTCAACTTCTTTGGGGTTATAGGCTTTTGGCAGTTCCACTTTATTTAATTTTATCTGAAATCCGCCGCTTTACCAATTTTTGACGGATAAATTAGCGTCAACAATCAAATCCTCAGAGTTAGGCATTTCATATTTTTTGTATTTAAATTTATAGTAGCCCACCATTGCCATCATTGCCGCATTATCGCCGGTATATTGTAAATTCGGCTGGGAGTAGAATAGCTTGAGTTTTTTAGCTTCTTTTTGAAGTGTTTTTCTTAAAAGCTTGTTGGCCGAGACTCCGCCCGAAAGCAGGATTGATTTAACTCTATATTCTTTTGCCGCTTTGATTGTTTTTTGGACTAGCACATCTATAACCGCTTGCTGAAAGGAAGCGGAAATGTCAGCTTTTGTTTTTTTACTGATTTCCCCCAAGTCTTTTAATAAATATAAAACCGCTGTTTTTAATCCTGAAAAACTGAAGTTGTAATTTTTTTGATTTAACATTGGCCGAGGTAGATTAAACTTTTTGGAGTCCCCTTTTTCAGCTATTTTTGAAATTGCTGGTCCTCCCGGATAGCCAAGCTTTATCATTCTCGCGACTTTATCAAACGCTTCGCCAGCCGCATCATCTTGGGTCTCGCCGATAATCTTAAATTCCCCATGGCCGGTCATCAAAACAAGCTGGGTATGGCCGCCGGAAACAATTAAATTTAAGGCAGGAAACTTAATTTTATTTGAGTTTAAAAAATTAGAATAAATGTGCCCTTCCAAATGATTTGCGGCGATTAGCGATTTCTTAAATTCTTGGGCGACTGATTTTGCGAGATTGATTCCTTTCCAAAGAGCGATTTCAAGGCCCGGGCCGATAGTCACGGAGATTAAATCTATTTCTTCCATTTTGAGTTCTGCTTCTTTCAGGGCCTTTTTAAACACAGGCGCAAGATTTTTTTCATGTTCTCTGGCGGCCAATCCTGGAACAATCCCTCCAAAAGGAGCGTGGATTTTCACTTGGGAAGAGACGATATTGCTTAAAATTTTGATTTTGTTATTTTTGACTTCTAGCACTGCTACTGATGTTTCATCGCAGGATGTTTCGATCCCGAGGATTTTCATCGCTTAAAGTTAGCAATTTTATTGAGTTTTTTCAATTTTTGTGATATATTTTTTCAAATATTGGCCTCATCGTCTAACGGTTAGGACGGCTTTCTTTCAAGAAGCAAATCGGGGTTCGATTCCCCGTGAGGCCGCCACAAATCAAAAACCGCTGATTCAGCGGTTTTTGATTATTTAACTGTCTCCAAAATCTTCTTAAAAACTTCAGGATGATTTTCTGCGAGTTGGGCCAAGACTTTCCGGTCCAGTTCGATATTCGTTTTTTTGAGGCCGTTGATGAATTTGCTGTAATTCATTTCGTTGTTAGAATTCATCCTGACCCCGGCATTTATTTTTATATTCCAAAGCCGGCGCATATTTCTTTTTTTCTGCTTCCGGCCGATAAAAGCATTTTTCCAGGCGTGATAAATTCCTTCTTTGGCGGCCCGGTATTTATTTTTTCTGGACCATTTAAAACCCTTAGCCGCTTTAAGGATTGTTTTTCTTCTTTTATTGGCAATTGTTCCTCGTTTGACTCTGGTCATGAATTTAAGGCA
>MHXE01000007.1:21313-31742 GCA_001824375.1 Parcubacteria group bacterium RIFCSPHIGHO2_02_FULL_40_12
ACTGCTTTTTCGTCTGCTTTGGTAATTAAGGATTCTTTTCTTTTGCGTCTAGTCCCTTCTCCGGTATCTTTTGCATTAAAATGATTCATCCGCGTTTGACGGCGGAACATTTTTCCATTGCCGGTGATTTTAATGCGCTTTAAAAGCGCTTTTTTTGGTCTGAATCCTTTAGCTGACATAATTGTCATTTTTTCTTGATTATAATGCTTAAGCTTCGGCCCTGGCTTTTTATTTCACTTTCTGTTTCAAACGGTTCTTTTTCTTTAATGATTTCTAAAAACTTCCTGATTTTTTCTCTTCCTAGATCTTTCATTGCCATTTGCCTCCCTCGAAGCTGAAGTTCTATATGGACTTTGTGATTTTGTTTTAAAAATTCTTCAACCTTTTTGGATTTGACTTCTAAGTCGTGGATGTTGGTAGTTAATCCGATCCTGATTATTTTGACTTCTGTTTTCGCTCCTTTGGCTTTTTTCTTCTCTGATTTTTCTTTTTCGTAGAGCCACTTGCCTAAATCCATAATTCTGGTAATCGGCGGGCCGCCACCCGGAGGATTTGGCACGATTTCAACCAGATCAAATCCTTTTTCCTGAGCCATTTTAAGCGCTTCAGAGATATTTAAAACCCCAAGTTTTTCTCCTTTTTCGTCAATGACTAAAACCTGGGGGACTCTGATATGAAAATTTGCTCGTGGTCGTCTGAAAATTGACACTCTGTAAAAGTTTATCATAAACGTTGAAAAAATCAAAGCAGTTTGATTTTATATGTATTTGCGGTATGATTATTGTTAATCATTTCGAATGGAGGTGAAAATGCTAGTCGTACATTTAAAAGCTAAGTTTTTGTGCGGCGATGCGGTTGTGAAAGAAATGGATTTATATAAAGGGTGGGAACCTGAATCTTTTGTGAAAGGAGAAAGAGGGAATTTTGAAGAATTTGATGAGTCCTTTGAGCTAAAAAGGCTTGAAGCAGAATATGGTTGCCCAATTTCGGTAAGATTGGTTCCAGTTCTTCTTGAAAAGGACAAAAAACTAAATTGGTGGAATCGGATACTGTATCGAGCCAGCTCTTTTTTCAATTTCTGAGAGCCGCCAAGTTTCATTGAGAAGCAAGGCGGCTTTTTGCGTTTATAGAAAATTAAGACAGCCTTTAGTGGCTGTCTTAATTTTGGTGGTGCTCGCAGAGAAACTTGGAAAACCACATTTACCAGTATTTATGACTACTTCATCAGAAATCCACTAAATTTAGACTGTCTTTCAATTTTTAATTCGCTTTTTATTTAGTCAATTTTATGATTAAATTTTTATAAATGACTAAACCGACATCAATTTGTATTTTTGGAGATAGCACGGCTTGGGGCGCTTGGGATACGGAAAAAGGCGGATGGGCAACTCGGCTATGGCTTTATGTTAGTGAGAAAACTGATGGCGAAATCAATGTCTTTAATTTAAGTATTCCTGGAGGCACTACCCAGACAATTATTGACCGATTTGAGAATGAATCAAAAATCAGAGAAGCCGATGCTTTGATTTTTCAGTCTGGTGGCAATGATGCCTACTTAATGGGCAAGGACGGCCCCAATCAAATTCCCATAGACCAATTCAAAAAAAACTTGGAAGAAATAGCAAAGAGAGCAAGAAAAATTACAGATAATATAATTTTTATCGGTTTCAAAAATGTAGATGAGTCTAAAACAGCACCTGTTTCTTGGAAGGATATTTATTATCTAAATTCGGAACTTAAAAAATACAATGAAGTAATGGAAAGTATGTGCAAAGAAAATGGTCTCCCGTATATTAATATCTTTGGCTTACTAACTGACGATGATTTTATTGAAGACGGTCTTCATCCTAATCCGACTGGCCACGAGAAGATTTTTCAGAAAGTCAGAGACTTCTTAGTTGATAAAGGCTGGGTTTAATCTATAAATATGACTGGAACTAAATTAGAAGATGTATTGTATCCAAAAAAATTCTGGAGAATTACTCCTAGTTTTCAGATTTTAATAGTATCTATACTTTTTACTATTTATACTTTAACAGCTTATTTAAACTATCAAGATACAGGAACAATGTTTGGCTATCCCCTTAGCATATCCATTCTGTTTGTGCCTATCTATGAGGAGATTATATTCAGGGGTTTTATCTTACTTGGTTTAATGAAATACTATTCTTGGAAAAAAGCCATTATTATTTCTTCTCTTCTTTTCGGATTATGGCATCTTAAAAACATCTTTTTCATTTCTCAAATTTCTCAAAACGAGTTAATCTATAAGATGATTTATACCGCTTTTATCTTTGGGCCGATAATGGCCCATATTACCTTGAAATCTAAAAATATCTGGATTGCAGTTATTTTACATTACTTAAATAATCTATTAGCCCCACTATTTATTTTGGTTTTTAACAGCTACATAAAATAATGAGAAAGATTAGATTGGGTTTAGTTATTTCTAAGTCAGAAGATTCAATAAGTGAGTTAGAAAAATATTCTGCTTCTGATGAAGCAGATGTTCTGTTATTTCCAGAAGGATACTTAAAATCCAATAACCTTAAAAAGGCTCAACTATTAGCCAAGAAAAATAAGAAGTGGATTATTACAGGGATGGATGATAAAAGAGATAAAAAGAAAAGAATGGAAACTGGTGTTGTTATTGATGATTTGGGGAAAATCATTGGAGAACACCATAAAACCTCTTTTACCCAATGGGAAGTTAATCACGGCTATACCAGGGGGGATTCAATCAAAGTTATAAATACTAAGTTAGGCAAGTTGGGTTTTGCTATCTGTTATGAAATACATTTTCCTGAAGTCCCGAGAATTCTGGCCCTACAAGGAGTAGAAATTATAATTAATCCCATCGGCACAGGAATGTGGCACGAAGAGCAGTTTAAGCAATGGAATGCAGTGGCTAAGACCAGAGCTTCAGAAAGCAATGCCTTTGTTATCGGATGTAGTCATTTTAATGATTGTATTCCTATAGCTTTTGCCTATGCTCCTGACGGTGAATGTCTTGTATCTGAAAGAAGTGTAAATAAACTTATTCCAATAGTTTTAGATTTTGATAAGTATAAAACTGGCAAGAACTTTAGCCAGCGAAGGCCAGAGCTATATTCTGATTTAATAAAATGAGAGTCGCCGCAATAATAATAAAAGATGATAAGATTCTGTTAATTCACAGAATCAAGAACGGCCAAGAATACTATGTTTTTCCTGGCGGCGGAGTTAAAGAAGATGAATCATTAGAAGAAGCTCTGATTAGAGAAATAAAAGAAGAACTAACTCTGGATATCAAAGTATTCAAACAGGTTTTCAATATAACCAATCAAGGCCGAGAAGAATCTTACTTCCTAATCCAAGAATATGATGGGACTCCCCAACTAAATGGTGAAGAAAAAGAACGGATGAATGAAAATAACCAATATACCCCTGTTTGGATTAAAGTTAGTGAGGCTATAAACCTACAAAACCTATATCCTAAAGAAGCCAGAGAAAAACTATGGACAATATAAAAATGGTAAAAGTCGTAGTATTCGTTCCAGAAACCCACGCAGATATAGTGAGACAAGCTGTGGGGGACGCTGGGGCCGGTAAAATCGGGAATTATAGCCACTGTTCTTTTTCATCAAAAGGCAAAGGAAGGTTTTTGCCTATGTCTGGAGCTAATCCAACCATAGGTCAGATTGGTAAAGTAGAAGTAGTAAATGAGGAGCGCATTGAGTTTATTTGTGAAAAAACAGATTTAGAGAAAGTGATTGAGGCGATGAAGAAGGTACATCCATATGAAGAAGTTGCTTTTGATGTATATCCGCTTCTCTAGATTTATGGATAATTTATACCACGAGATTAAAGCCATTATTACTCCAGACATTTGTAATACGGAGATTTCAGACTATTGGCTCAAAAGATTAGAAGAGGGTGGGCTTACTAGAGATGAGAATCCGGCGAGCCATTTTTGTTGTTATTTTTTACCCTATAACCCAGAGACAAAGCAAATATTTATTATCCATCATAAAAAATCTGGCCTTTGGCTGGCTCCAGGCGGCCATATAGATAAGGGCGAGAGTTTAATCCAAACACTCAATAGAGAGATTGAAGAAGAGTTAGGGATAAAGGATAGAATTGAGAACGATATAAAACCTTTTCTACTTACTATCACTCCTATTAATAATCCGGTCCATCCCTGCAAAGAACATTTAGATCTTTGGTACCGTTTTCCAACTGATGGCAATGAATTTAATATAGACCCTAGGGAGTTTCATCAAACCAGATGGTGCAGTATTCAGGAAGCAAGGGGACTAATTACGGATCCGCCTAATGTTCAGGCCTTAGATAAAACAGAAGAATTATTTAACGAAAGCTGAAGCAACTTTAAATCCTGCCTAATTTGTTTTTAATTCATAGTTCTAAGCGCATCCAACAAGCAGAAAGTTTTCCATTCCTGTCACCTCTGTCGAAATCGCCCAAAATGGAAAACTTCAATTTTGTCGTTATTCCAACAGAAAAACAGCCTTGTCGGCTGTTTTTCTTGTCAGGTGGAGGTGGGGAGATTGGCTTCGCCTCTCGCCTCGCCAGCTCAAATTAATCTTTTTCTTGCAAAAGCAAAGCCAGAACCTTGTTTTAAATATTTTTCAAAATCAAGCGCTTTCTTTTTATCTTTGAAAGCGCAATACCAGACTAATTTAAATGGTGCTTTGCTTTTGCTATAATCAGCCTCATGCCAGTTATGATCTTTAATTCTTTTCTTTAAATCTTCAGTAAAGCCAGTATAGAAAGTTTTGTCTTTTTGGCTTTGGAGAATGTAGATGTAGTACATAGCTGAATTATAAGGTAAGCCCTGCTTCGCATAAAGCTACGCAGGGCACTTCTACGTAGAAACAACAAAACTCCGAATCATTCGGAGTTTTGTTAACCTTCTCGGTGCCGTGCACTTCGAAGCTTTAGCGTAGAAGTGGAGGTGGGGAGATTGAACTCCCGTCCGGGAATTACTTTGGAAAAACGTTTAGCAGGTTTAAATCGGTTTAAATCAAACCCGAAGTAAAAAGCCGACAAAATCTCCGGGTGCCTAAGAAATAAAAGGTGCTACAGAAATTCATTAGGTATGAACTCCTGTATTTTCTCTCGGTGTCTGACGCTCTATTCTGCTACCGAGAACCTTGCAGATAGAACGCGCTTACTGCTGTTTAGGCGTAAGCGTAGTTAGGTGAATAATTTGCACCTATTTGATCAGCCGAATTTTTAATGTGGTGACGGCCATACACAACCTGCCGTTTAACTTCAGATGATTCCGTCAAAACTCGCACCCCCGTATTAAAATTAGTATTGCTTCAGAACCCTTTCTATCTTTCTTTTCTCTTCCCTTTTCCTTATAGACCTCCTCTTATCGTATTTCTTTTTGGCTTTTGCCAAGCCAATTTCAATCTTGATTTTACCCTTCTTATCATACACTTTCAAAGGCACTATTGTCAAGCCTCGTTCTTTTACTTTTCCGATTAAGCCGGTAATTTCTTTTTTATTTAAAAGAAGCTTCCTGTTTTTTTCAGGATCGTAATTTTGGGGCGTGTTTTTAGGCTGGTAAGGAACAATAGTCGCGCCGATTAAAAATGCTTCATTGTCAATTATTTGTACGTAAGAGCCCAAGATTGAAATCTTCCCGTTTCTTATTGCTTTGACTTCATGCCCTTTAAGAATTATGCCCGCTTCGTATTTCTCCAGTATTTCATAATCATGATAAACTTTTCTGTTTTCGCCATAGCTCATAGCAATTATTTCATTTCTTCTAATTTTACCTTTGTCTTTACTGTTTCTTTCCCGTTTCTTAAGAGAGTCATTTCAACTTCGTCGCCAATTTTGAATTCCTGAATCAGATCAGCCAATTCCATTTTTTCATCCAGTTGTTTTCCGTTTACGGCGACAATCAGGTCATTTTCTTTTATTCCGGCCTTTTCTGCTGGGCTTCCTTTCATAATTGCCTGCGAATTAGGCAGGTGGTCTTTTATGATCAAAGCTCCGGCTTCAGCATTAAGCTCATATTGCTCCTTTAATTTTTTATTGAGCATCATATAGCGAAGCCCTAAATAAGGTCTTTCAATCTTTCCGTATTTTAAAATGTCATCCATATCTTTTTTAGCCCAGTTTATAGGCAGGGCAAAACCGATATTTTGGGCGCCGAAAATTATGGCCGTGTTAATGCCTATTACTTCTCCTTCTGTATTAATCAACGGTCCGCCAGAATTTCCCTGGTTGATGGCGACGTCAGTCTGGATTACTCCCCTTAATACTTCGGTTTCCTCGCCTGTTCCAAGAGAAGCGGCAATTCGGCGGGCCAATCCCGAGACGATTCCTTTTGAAACCGTATTGGTGAACATCCCAAGAGCCGTACCGATAGCAATTACAGTTTGGCCTATCTCAACTTTTGAAGAGTTGCCAAGCTTAATAGTTGGCAGTCCGCCGACTTTGATTTTTAGCATGGCGATATCATTTAAAGGGTCTACAGAAATGACTTGAGCTTCATATTCTTGATCGTCTATCAAAACCGAGTATTCGGCATCGTGGTCATGAACAACATGTTTATTGGTCAGAATAAAACTGTGATCATTATTTGAATTGACAATAAATCCGGAACCGCCGCCGATCTGGACATGTTGTTTTTTATCATGGTTTTCTTCTTTCTCTTTTTTGTCTTCTCCCTCATTAGGCATCGGTATTTCAAAAGGGATTAAAGGCGAAAGAAACATTCTTTTGGCCTTGGGGATATGCTTAGAAATAATAACGCTGACTACGCTGGGCGAGGCTTTTTTAACCGCATCAATGATATTTTTTTCTTCGTTTAACATATTAGTTAATTATGAAAAGCTGTCTGGCGATAACCCTTCTCTTTTAGTATATTGTAAATGGATGAAACAGCAAATTCAAGAGTTTTTGAAAAAAGAATATCCAGACGCTGATTTCGACGTTTCTTATCCGCCAGAAGGTTTTGGCGACTACTCAACTAACATTGCTTTTTTATTGGCTAAGAAACAAAAAGAAAATCTCAAAAAAATTGCCCCGGGCATAATCGAAGGGTTAGAGAAAAAATTCAGCAAAGAATTTAGGAAAATAGAAGTCGTTAAAAGCGGGTTTATAAATTTTTATTTATCAAAAGAATATTTGTTAGATCAACTTGGGGGATTTTTAAAGAGCAAAATAAAATTTCCAAAAATAAAGTCCCAAAAAATAAACCTTGAATTCGTTTCGGCTAATCCGACTGGTCCTTTAACTTTAGGCAATGCGCGTTCAGCTGCTTATGGCGATGTCCTGGCCAACATTTTAGAAAAAATAGGCCACAAAGTTATTCGCGAATATTACATTAATGATATTGGAAATCAGGTCGATGTTTTAACTGAATCAATTAAAAGACGGCTTCAGCAATTAGGGGGCGAGAACGTTGAATTTCCCGAGGAATTTTACCAAGGCGATTATATTATTGAATTTGCCAAAGAAATAAAAGAAAAAGGATTACCTTCAGAACTAATTAAAGAATTTGCCTTGGGGAAAAACCTGGAGCATATAAAGAAGTCTTTAATAGATTTTGGAGTAAAATTTGATGTTTGGTTTAGAGAGTCGAATTTAAAAGAATCAGAAGAAGTAGACGAAATTTTAAATTATCTCGAGTCAGTTAAGCTTACTTATAAAAAAGACGGGGCACTTTGGTTTAAGGGCAGTCAATTTGGCTTGGATAAAGATGTTGTTTTGATTAAATCAAATGGTCAGGGAGCTTATCTTTTGTCTGATTTTGCTTATGCTAAAAATAAACTAAGCAGGGGCTTTGACCTAAATATTTATATTTTGGGAGCTGATCATCATAATGATGTTAAACGACTTAAAGTCGGCGTAAGAGCTCTTGGTTTAAAAGAAGAAAAATTTGTTATTTTGCTTCATCAGCTGGTAGCCTTAAAAAAGGGAGAAGAAATTTTAAGAATGGCCAAGAGAAAGGGCGTTTATGTTAGTTTAGATGATTTATTGAAACAGATTCCTAAAGATGTTGCCCGTTATTTCTTTTTGGAAAAATCATTAGACGCCCATTTGGATTTTGATTTGGAGCTGGCTAAGGAGCAATCTTCTAAAAACCCTGTTTATTATATTCAATATGCTTTTGCGAGGATAAATAGCGTTTTTGAAAAGCTTAAATATACAAAAACACCCGGTGATTTAGGGTTATTAAAAGAAAAAGAAGAATTTGATCTGATTCAGCAGTTAATTCGTTTCCCGGAGATTATTTTTGGAATATCTAAAAATTATCAGGTTCATCATCTATCTCAATATGCTTTGGAATTAGCCAATAAGTTTCACAAATTTTATGAGAAACAGAGAATAATTTCTGAAGATGAGGGATTGACTAAAGTCAGGTTAGCCTTAATTAAGGCAGTTCAAACTATTCTTGGCGAGACCTTGTCTTTGATGGGACTCGAAACGCCAAAACGAATGTGATGGCTCCAATAGTATCCATCATTAAATCACTGATTGTGTCATCCAGATTACCCATACAGCAGATAATTTTGTACTTGCTATAAAGATAATTGCCGAAAAAGTTTGTGGCTAAGTATTCTGAAAATTCCCAAAGCACCCCGATAAAGACAACTACGCTGATTAAAATTAAAATTCTTTTGAGTCTTGGACTGCCGGGGTTGCCGATTTGCATATGCTTTAGATAATCAGCGAAGAACATTGCTATAAAAAAGGCACCGAAGAGATGGAGAATCGGATCAACGTTAAAACTCCCGAAGATATAATTGATATCAACAGTCATTAAGAAGACATTAAGCGAGAAAATCAGTATTAAAAATAAAATTGCCGTCCGCATAATAATGTATTATTAATCATATACAGTATGCCTGAGTTTAATTTAACCAAAATCGAAGAGAAAATTCAAAAGTTCTGGGGGGCGAATAATGTTTTAGAGAAAAGTTTGAAAAGCCGTAAAGGCAAGAAAAACTTCATTTTTTATGAAGGGCCGCCCACGGCCAATGGCCTGCCTCATATTGGCCATTTTTTAACCCGGGCCTTTAAAGATTTATTTGTTCGTTATAAGACAATGCAGGGGTTTTTTGTGCCTCGACGCGCTGGCTGGGATACCCATGGTTTGCCAGTTGAGATAGAAGTTGAAAAGAGCCTTGGGTTGAAATCAAAAAAAGAAATTGAAGAATACGGAATTGCCGAGTTTAATAGAAAAGCCAGAAAATCTGTTTGGCAGTATAAAATTGAATGGGAAAAATTTTCAAAGCGGATCGGTTTTTGGCTCGATTTTAAAAATCCTTACATTACATATACTAACGATTATATTGAAACTCTTTGGCACATAATCAAGCAGTTTGATAAGAAAAAGTTTCTATACCAAGGCCATAAAGTTTTGCCTTGGTGCCCTCGATGCGGGACAGCTCTCTCTACGCACGAGTTAGGGCAAGACGATGCTTATAAAACTATTACCGAAGATTCTGTTTATATAAAATTCAGACTTAAGAATGGTAAATTCAAAGATACTTTTATTTTAGCCTGGACTACGACCCCATGGACTTTGCCGGGCAACGTAGCCTTAGCAGTCGGTGAAAAAATTGACTATGCAGTAGTTTCAAAAAATGACGAACATTATATTTTAGCCAAAGACTTAGTCGAGAAAGTTATAGAGAAGCCGTTTCAATTAGAAAAACAAATTAAAGGCAAGGATTTATTTGGTTTGGAGTACGAGCCTTTGTTTGAGATTAAGAAATTAAAATCTGAAAAGTCTTACAAAGTATATCCGGCTGATTTTGTTTCAACCGAAGAAGGAACCGGTGTTGTCCATACAGCCGTAATGTATGGGGAAGACGATTATCAATTGGGAGAAAAGATCGGCTTGTCAAAACATCATACCGTAGATAAAGAAGGGAAGTTTACAGAAGATGTTCCGGAATTTGCCGGCCAATTTGTTAAAGAGGTTGAAAAAGACGTTATCACCCGCTTAAAAGAAAAAAAATTCATATTTAAAGTTGAGCCTTATACTCATGAATATCCTCATTGTTGGCGATGCAAAACAGCACTTCTGTATTACGCGACTGATTCCTGGTTTATTAAAACTACGGCCGTCAAAAAACAATTAATCTTCAATAATAACAAAATAAATTGGGTCCCTGAATACATAAAAGATGGCCGTTTTGGTCAGTGGCTTAAAGAAGTAAGAGATTGGGCTTTTTCGCGGGATCGCTATTGGGGTACGCCTTTGCCGATTTGGCAATGTAGACAATGCAAAGAGAAATTAGTAGTCAGTTCTTTGAAAGATTTGGAAAAACGCCGTCATAAAAAACCTAATCAGTATTTTATTTTGCGTCATGCAGAAAGCGAAAAAAATAAAAATAATATTAATGGCGTGGAAATAAATAATACGAAACTTGAAAATGATAAATATAAGCTAACAAAA
>MHXE01000007.1:31765-48599 GCA_001824375.1 Parcubacteria group bacterium RIFCSPHIGHO2_02_FULL_40_12
GTTGGCCAGAGATTTAAAAAAGAAAAAGATTGATTTGATTTTTTCATCTCCATTTTTGAGAACTAAAAACACAGCCGAGATAATTGCGAATGTGCTTGGACTCAGTGTTAAAATTGATGACCGGCTTAAAGAAATGGATCATGGGAGTGTTTGCGAGGGCAAAGATTATTATGTTTGCGTACCGAAAGAGGAGTATCCTTATAAAGATTTTGACACTAAATTCGGACTGGATGGGGAAAGCCGCAATGATGTCAGAAAAAGAATTTTTGAATTTATCCAAGAAATAGAAGAAAAGCACGAGGGTCAAAATATTTTGATTGTCAGCCATGGAGACCCATTATGGCTTTTAGAAGGTATTTCAAAAAATCTAAGCGAAGATGAGCTATTTTTAATAAAGAAAAGCCAGATACTTGGGACACAAGATAAAAATTTGACTTTGATAGATCTTGGAGAAGTAAGGAATATGGCTTTTAAAAATTATCCGCGGGATGAATTCGGTAATCTGGATTTGCACCGGCCATACATAGATGAAGTGTTTTTGGAATGTCAGAAATGCGGAAATAAGATGAAAAGAATTCCGGAAGTGGCTGATGTTTGGTTTGATTCCGGAGCGATGCCGTTTGCCCAAGAGCATTATCCTTTTAAAACAAAAAAACTGGATTTTCCGGCTGATTTCATTACCGAAGGCGTGGATCAGACCCGCGGCTGGTTTTATACGCTTTTGGCCGTTTCAACGCTTTTGGATTTTGGTCCGCCTTATAAAAATGTAATCTCTTTGGGCCATGTTTTGGATAAAAACGGCAAGAAAATGTCCAAATCAATCGGTAATGTGGTTACACCTGATTATGTGATAGAAAAATTCGGGGCTGATGTGGCAAGGTGGTGGTTTTATAGAGTTAATCAGGCAGGCGAATCAAAAAGTTTCAGGGAAGAAGAATTAAAAGAAATAAGTAATGGCTTTGTGAGAGTTTTGATAAATTCGTTGAGATTTTGGCAGTTATATAAAGATAAATCAGAAAAATCAGGAATAAATTTTCATTCAGTAGATTCTGGGGATCTTAGTCTGTTAGATAGGTGGTTAATGTCGAAATGGAATAGTCTGATTAGTTTGGTTACAAAATCTTTGGACGAATTTGATGCTACAATAGCCAGCCGTGAAATTGAGAAATTCGTAATTGAAGATTTGTCTAACTGGTGGATTAGGAGAAGCCGAGACAAATTCCAATCAGGCCAAAGTTATCAGGATGATTTACTTAGGTTTATTTTACTTGAATTATCAAAACTTGTTGCGCCATTTATTCCATTTTTAGCCGAGCATCTTCATGAAGAGTTGCATCATGGAACTAAGCCGGGAATAATCAGTGTTCATCTCCACGATTGGCTAAAACCAAATGAGAAAATGATTGATGGAAAACTGGAAGAAGAAATGGAATTAGTCAGAAAAATAGCAAGCCTAGGATTGGCAGAAAGGAAAGAGGCAGGAATAAAGGTTAGACAGCCGTTAGCTTCGCTGAAATTAAAAATTAAAAATGAAAAGTCAAAAATTAACGATGAGTTATTAAATTTGATTAAAGAAGAGGTGAATGTAAAAGAAATAATTTTTGATAAAGGGGGGAAAGAAGAAGTTGTTTTAGATGTAGAAATTACCCCGGCCTTGCGGGCAGAAGGCTTGGTTCGTGAATTTATCAGGATAATTCAAGATGCTAGGCGAGATGCCGGTTATGAATATGACCAAAAAGTCGGCGCTTATTGGTTTATCGAAGATAAATCTTTGGCCGATGCGATAAAAAGAGAAGAAAAATTCATAAAACAAAAAACTGTATTGAAAGAATTGCGCGAGTCTCGCCACGATCCGGAATTTGTTTATAACGTTGAAAGAGAGCAAGAACTTGAACCGGGCCGAAAAATTTGGTTAGGCCTTAAAAGATGATAAAATATGGATAAGAATTAATTATAAAACTATGGTTAGAAGAATTTTTATTGGTTTTATTATTTTGGCAGTATTGGGCATCGCTATTTTTTTGTTGTATCGAAGCGGGTTTCGGGAAGGGCAGGTGGATTTGAAAATTGAGGCGCCCCAAGAAGCCGTGGCTGGCGAAGAAATAGAGTATAAAATAATAGTTGAGAATAAAAATAATTTTACCTTGAATAACGTAAAATTATCCTTTTTTTATCCTGAAAATTCGATTTCTTTAAGTGAAGACGGTGAACCCCTGAATTCCATGATTAGAAATTTTGATTTAGAGAATCTCGAAAGCCAAGGCAAGAAAGAATTTAATTTGAAAGCGGTACTTAGCGGAGAAAAAGGAGAAATAAAGAAAGCAAAAGCAACCCTAACCTATATTCCTTCAAATATCAGTTCAACTTTTAGTAAAAACGCGGAGGCTGACACCAATATTTCAAAAGTTTCCATCCCTTTGACTTTGACCGGCCCTCCAAATGTTTTGTCGGGCCAAAAAATTGAAATTACTCTGGATTTAAGAAATGAAACCGATAAAGATTTTGAAAATCTTCAGATCGCTTTTACTTATCCTGATGGCTTTAGGCTTACAAAAGGATTTTTTTCAACCAGCCAAGGCAATAATATTTTTAATTTGGAATCTTTAAAGGCTGGCAAAGGAGACAGGATTAAAATTGAAGGCGAGATTTCTGGTTTTGAAGAAGAGGGGAAAAGATTTACTGCCAGTTTGAGAAAAAAGTACGGTGATAAATATTTTGACTTTCAAAAAGCCGAAATTATTCTTAATGTTTCAACGCCGCTTTTAACGACTGAAGTTTTAATTAATGATTTAAAAGATTATATTGCCCAAGCCGGAGACAGATTAAGATATAAAATTAAGTTTGTGAATGATTCCGATAATAATTTTTCGGCTTTGGAGCTGACCGCCAAGCTTGAAGGGCCGATGTTTGATTTAGCCAGCCTAAATACCAGCGGCTTCTTTGACCAGAATACAAAGACGATTTTATGGAATGCGGCCTCTAGCCCGCTTTTATCCGACCTTAGGCCGAATCAAGGCGGAGAAGTTTCTTTTGAGATTGATTTGAAAGACGACTTTCCGAAAGTTTTTGCAAAGGACTATTCGTTAAAAGTCAGTTCTTTAATCCAAACTTCTTCGGTTCCACCAGATTTTCACTTGGACAAAATTTCAGCTTCTGCCGATTTGATCACAAAGATAAAATCCAAGACTGACTTCACTTCCGAGGCTCGATACAATGATTCTATTTTTTCAAACTCCGGCCCGGTGCCGCCGCAGGTTGGCCAAAAAACAACTTATGCGATACATTGGAAAATAGTTAATGAAGGAAATGATCTGACGAATGTAAGGATAATTTCTTTATTGCCTTTGGGAATCAGCTGGGGGAATAAAACTAAAATTACGCCAACCCAGTCAGATTTGGATTATAATTTTTCAACCGGTCGAATCTCGTGGGTTATTCCGACTGTTTCGGCCGGCACCGGTACAATTTCTTCAGTATTTGAAGCAGTGTTTCAAATTGGTATTACACCTAGTATAAATCAGGCGAATCAATCGCCTGAAATTCTAAAACAGATAGAATTTGAAGCGACCGATAATTGGACTAAAGAGAAAGTTGAGCTTGATTTGTCTGGCATTAATACTTCAACAGTTTCAGATTCGCCGGGATCAGTTCGTCCATAAAATTATGGAAAACAAATTGGAAAAAATTGTTGCATTAGCCAAAAGAAGGGGTTTTATTTTTCCCGGTTCGGAAATTTACGGAGGCATTTCCGGTATTTATGACTACGGCCCGTTGGGCGTCGAATTTAAGAACAATGTCAAACAAGCGTGGCGGAAAGAAATGTTCCGCCGGCAGGATAATATTTTTGAGCTGGATAGCAGTATTCTTATGCAGCGGCAGGTGTGGGAGGCCTCCGGACATACTTCCGCCGGATTTACCGATCCGTTGCGGGAGTGCAAAAAATGCCACCATCGATATAGGGCGGATCATTTGGCCGAAGAAGGCATTGATAAATGTCCGAATTGCGGCGGGGAACTGATGGAGGCAAGAAAGTTTAATTTATTGGTCGAGACCCATTTGGGGCCCGTTAAAGATGATTCGTCGCTGACTTATTTACGGGGAGAAACTACCCAAGGTATTTATGTTAATTATAAAAATATTAAAACGTCTATGTCCGCCGAAATTCCGTTTGGCGTCGGCCAAATTGGCAAGGCCTTTCGCAACGAGATAACTCCGGGACACTTTACTTATAGAATGCGTGAATTTGAACAAATGGAACAGCAATATTTCGTAAAACCGGCGCAAGCCGAAAAATACTTTGAATATTGGAAAAATGAAAGAATGAAATGGTACCTGGGACTCGGTGTTAAAAAGGAGAAACTAAGATTTCGACCTCACGCGAAAGATGAGTTGGCTCACTACGCGAAGGGAGCCGAAGACATTGAATATGAGTTTCCATTCGGTTGGCATGAAATAGAGGGTGTTCACAATCGAGGTGATTGGGATCTGTCTAGACACAGCAAATTTTCGGGTGAGGACTTGTCTGAAGTTGATGAAAAAACCGGAGAAAGATTTTACCCTTATATCGTTGAGACATCAGCCGGAGCTGATCGGGCGGCGTTGGTATTCTTAATTGACGCTTACAGTGAAGATAAAAACAACGAACGGATTGTTCTTAAGTTGCATCCCAAACTTGCGTCGTATAAAGCCGCCGTCTTTCCGCTTTTGCGCAACAAGCCCGAGCTTGTGAATAAGGCGCGCGAGGTTTATTTAATGCTTAAAAAACAAAATTTAGGTCCGGTCGCCTGGGACGATCGGGGGAATATCGGAAAGAGATATTACAGCCAAGACGAGATAGGCACGCCTTGGACAATTACATGTGATTTCCAAACTTTGGAAGACGATACAATCACTGTTCGGGACCGCGATACGACAAAACAGGAAAGAGTGAAGATTCAAGAATTAAAAAACTATTTTGAGGATAAATTAAAGTGACCAATCACGACTTTTTATTGCATAAATACGACAACGGCCTTCGCCTGGTGGTCGTGCCGATGAAAAGCACCAAGACGGTGACGGTTTTGGTTTTGGTCGGCACCGGCTCCCGCTACGAAACCAAAGACATAAACGGGATTTCTCATTTTTTGGAACATATGATGTTCAAAGGGACGACTAAAAGACCCAATGCGATTGATATTAGTCGTGAACTGGATTCCATCGGAGCCGAATATAATGCTTTTACTTCTAAAGAATATACCGGATATTACGCTAAATCTTCAAATGAAAATTTAGAACTGATTACTGACGTAGTCTCTGACATATTTTTGAATTCTAAGCTTGATGCAGAAGAAATAGAGCGGGAAAAAGGCGTTATCACTGAAGAAATAAATATGTATTTAGATGATCCGCCTCGCCATGTCGGCGAATTATTTGAAACTTTGTTATATGGTGATCAGCCTTCGGGTTGGAATATTGCCGGGGAAAAAGAAATTATTCAAAAACTTACTCGTAATAACTTTGTGAATTATTTTGATTCTCATTATGTGGCCAAAGATACGATTATTGCTGTAGCCGGAAATGTAGATAAGGAAAAAGTCAGAGATGAATTAATCCCGAAGTTTTTCAAAGGATCAAGAATTGGAGATAAATTAGACAGGTTTCCAATTTCTGAATCGCAAGACAAGCCTGAGATCATTATAAAGTATAAAAAAACCGATCAGACCCATTTTATTTTAGGGGTGCGGGCTTATGATATTTTTTCTCCGAAAAAAGAAGCGGCTCAAGTTTTGTCAGTGATTCTTGGCGGAGGAATGAGCTCGCGGCTTTTCATTTCAGTACGAGAAAGGCAAGGCCTGGCTTATTATATCAGTTCAAGTTTGGATCTTTATACTGATCATGGGTATTTAGGGACCCAGTCAGGAGTTAATAATGGAAAAGCAGAGAAAGCAATAGAAACCGTCTTAAAGGAATATAAAAACATCAAAGATAATTTAGTGCCCGAAGAAGAAATTAAAAAAGCCAAAGAATTTATAAAAGGAAGATTAGTCATCAGCCTTGAGCAGTCTGATGATTTAGCTAGCTTTTACGCTAACCAATGGCTTTTGAAAGATGAAACTTTGACTCCCGAAGAAAAATTAAGTAAAATTATGGCAGTCACGGCCGATGAAGTCCAGGCCGTAGCCAAAGAGATTTTCAAGCCTGAAAAACTGAATCTCGCCTTGATCGGACCTTTCGAAGACAAGGAAAAATTTGAGAAGCTTTTAGAAATTTAAATCAATAAAATATGTCAGAACCACGGCAAATTTTAGATATTTCGACAGCCACCATTTTTAAATTCGTAATTATCGTTTTGTTTTTCATTTTGCTTTATCTAGTTCGTCAGGTTTTATATATTCTTTTATTCGCTATAATCATTGCCGCGGCAGTCAATCCTTTTGGGAACTGGCTTGATAAGAAAAGAATACCGCGCCTTTTGGGAATACTGTTTTTATATCTCACCGTATTTATAATCGTCGTCTTTATTTTGACTTTGGTTATTCCTTTTGTTTCTCAAGAAATTGGTCAATTAACCGATGATTTGCCAAGATTTATTGCTAAAATCACCGCCTCCCTAGAGATAATTAAGGGAGAAACCGGCAGTTTCGACATTATCGGACAGTTGCAGACTCTTTTAGATTCTTTTTCCCAGTTTCTCCAGCAGTCAAGCCAGTCAGCTGTCGGTTTTATTATTAACATTTTCGGCGGAGTGATTTCTTTCTTTGGAATAGTGGTTATTTCTTTTTATCTGTCAGTGATGAAAAAAGGAATTGATACTTTTCTCCAGTCGGTTGTGCCCGATAAATATGAGAGCTATGTAGTGGAATTGTGGCACCGTTCCGAGAAAAAACTTGGCCGCTGGTTCCAGGCCCAAGTCTTGCTTTCTTTGATTATCGGATTAATGACTTTTGTCGGTCTGTCCCTTCTTGATGTAAAATTTGCTTTGGTTTTGGCAGTGATAGCTATGATTCTTGAGTTGGTGCCTAATGTTGGCCCGGTGTTGGCGGCTATTCCGGCGGTTACTTTGGGATTTTTCCAGACTTCTTCAATTGGTTTTTGGGTGCTTATTCTTTACATTGGAATTCAAATGCTTGAAAATCATATTTTGACTCCGTTGATTTTGGGTAAAAGTTTAGGGATAAATCCGGTGGTAGTCATCATTGCTTTACTCGTTGGTTTTAATTTAGGCGGAATCATTGCGATGATTCTGGCAGTGCCAGTGGCAACAATAATTGTTGAATGGTTTAATGACATTGCCGAAAAGAAAGAAAAAGCCAGAGCTGCTCAGAGAGCTTAAACTTGGCAATGAGCCCATACGAAAATTTATTTTTGTGATGGGCGATTGAACCAAGTTCAAATGTTGTCAGCAACATTTTTAATTTAAATGCCGACGCTTTATATTGTTGCCACGCCGATTGGCAATTTGAAAGATATTAGTTTGCGCGCAATTGAAACCTTGAAAGAGGTTGATTTTATTTTAGCTGAAGATACTCGAGAATCTTTCAAGCTTTTAAACCATTATGGGATTAAAAAACCTTTAATCTCGTATTTTCAACATTCTAGATTAAGCAAAGTTGAACATATTCTAGATTTATTGATTCAAGGCAAGAATTTAGCTTTAATTTCTGATGCCGGGACTCCCGGGATAAACGATCCGGGCGGAAGATTGATTGAGGAAGTGGTTAAAAAATTTGGAGAAAGAGTCCAGATTGTTCCGATTCCCGGGCCAAATGCGGCAATAACCGCATTAAGCATTTCTGGTTTTAACGCCGACAAGTTTTTATTCCTGGGGTATCCGCCTCATAAAAAAGGCCGTAATAAATTCTTTAAGGAAGTTGCCGGTTCTAAACATCCGGTTGTATTTTATGAGTCGGTTCACCGGATTTTAAAGACTTTAGCCGAGTTAAATCAGCTTGAGAATTTAAAAGACCGTCAGATTATGGTTGCCCGTGAATTGACTAAAAAATTTGAAACTGTTTACCGCGGCAAAATTGAAGAAATAATCCCTCAAATTGAGAATCAAAAACTCGGTGAGTTCGTAGTTATAGTAAGCTAAAAACTTCCTTTTTTGACCTAAAATTGCTATTATTGCTCTGTATAAATGAACAAATTTTACATTACGTCTTCATTGCCGTATACTAACGCGCCAGCTCACATCGGCCATCTTTTAGAGTTTATACAAGCAGATGTTTTAACGAGATACAATCGATTACTCGGAAATGAAGTTTTCTTTTTGACCGGTACCGATGAACATGGAAGAAAAAATGTGCAGGCAGCCGAAAAAAAAGAAAAAAGTCCCCAGGAGTTTGTTAACGAAATTTCAGCTGGGTTTAAAGAACTTACTAAAATAGCCGGTATTTCTATTGATAAATTTGTGAGAACTACCGATCAATTTAATCATTGGCCGGCGGTTCACAAAATTTGGAAAAAACTTAGAGATAATGGAGATTTATATAAAGCCGAATATGAAGGTCTTTATTGTATCGGACACGAAGCTTTTATCAAAAAAAGCGAACTTAAAGACGGACTTTGCCTAGAACATCAAACTGAACCAGAGAAAATTAAGGAAGAAAACTACTTCTTTAAATTGTCAAAATATAAAAATCAAATCGAGAAGTTAATTCAAGAAGACAAAATAAAAATTTTACCAGTCCATAGAAAAAATGAGACTCTCAAATTGATAAAAGATTCTGAAGATGTGAGCGCTTCAAGACCGAAAGAAAGCATAAGTTGGGGGGTTCCGGTTCCAGGCGATTCAGGACACATTATTTACATTTGGCTTGAAGCACTGATAAGTTATCTTTCCGGAATTGGATATGCTGATGAGACAGAAGTATTTAAAAAATTCTGGCCGCCTGATATTCAGATAGTGGGTAAAGATATCATGCGTTTTCATACTATCATCTGGCCGGCGATGCTTTTGGCGGCGGGATTAGAATTGCCAAAATCAATTTATGTTCATGGTTTTATTACCGTAGACGGACAGAAGATGTCAAAAACAATCGGCAATGTGACTGATCCGTTTGATTTGGTTAAAAAATACGGAGTTGACCCGATAAGGTATTATTTGCTTCGTGAAATTTCTTCTTACGAAGACGGCGATTGGTCAGAGAAAAAGTTTGAGGCGCGATACAATGCCGATTTGGCTAACAATTTAGGAAATTTAGTTTCGCGGGTAGTTGCCTTGATTGAAAAATTTTTTAACGGCAGCTTCTCTTGCTCCCGTAGATTTGTTTCCAAAGAAATAGACGAGAAGGTCATTGATACCTGGAAAAAGTACAACCAGAGCATAGACAATTTTAAGCTCCATATAGCTCTTGAAAATGTCTTTTCTCTGGTCGGCTTTGCCAATTTATACATTGATGAGCACAAGCCCTGGGCAATATCTGGTAATCCAGAGAAATTAAATATAGTAATGACAAATTTAATTGTGATTTTATTGAATGTCGCCTGGCTTTTGAAGCCTTTTTTGCCGGAAACCAGCAGTAATATCTTTGAAATTTTAGGGGCCGATAAAGACGGCAAATCCTGGGAAGAAAAGCCGTTTCAGGTCCGGCCCAGGATTTTGTTTCCGAAAATTTAATTATGCCAAAATACAATCCAAGCAAAATTGAATCTAAGTGGCAAAGGTTTTGGAAAGCAAAAAAGCTTTATTTTATTAAAGACAAAATCAAAGACAAACAAAACTTTTACAATTTGGTGATGTTCCCTTATCCTTCCGGCGATCTTCATATGGGCCATTGGTATAATTATGCTCCTGCCGATGTTTATGGCCGATTTAAGAGGATGCAGGGCTTTAATGTGATGTCGCCAATCGGCTTTGACGCTTTTGGTTTGCCGGCCGAAAATGCCGCCATCAAAAATAAGCTTGATCCTAAAGTTTGGACTTACGGCAATATTAAATCAATGAAAAGACAGCTGGATTCGATCGGTGCCGCTTTTGACTGGTCGCGAGAGATAATCACTGCCGAACCGAATTACTACAAGTGGACTCAGTGGATTTTTTTAAAGCTTTATGAAGCCGGATTAGCCAAAAAAGAAAAAGTTTTGGCTAATTGGTGTTCGCATTGCAAGACAATTTTGGCTAATGAGCAGGTTCAAGACGGCAGATGTGAAAGGTGCGACACTGTCGTCGAGCAAAAACTGCTTGAGCAGTGGGTTTTTAAGATTACTGATTATGCTCAAAAACTTTTAGACGGTCTTGAAAAGATTGACTGGCCGGAAACAACTAAGATTTTGCAGAGAAACTGGATTGGTCGTTCTGACGGCGCAATCATTAAATTCCAAATTCCCAATTCGAAAGATTCCATAGATGTTTTTACCACCAGACCGGATACGATTTTTGGTGCGACTTTTTTGGTTTTGGCTCCGGAACATGAGTTAGTTAAAAGGGTTGTCAAAGATGAGCAATTGGGCCAAGTGAATAATTATTTGGAAAAAACGAAAAAGAAGACAGAGCTTGAAAGATTGGTTGAAGTAAAAGAAAAAACAGGCGTTTTCACCGGAGCTTATGCTTTTAATCCGGCAACTAAAGAAAAAATTCCGGTTTGGATTTCTGATTTTGTTTTGCCTCATTATGGCACCGGTGCGATCATGGCTGTTCCGGCTCATGACCAGCGGGATTTGGAGTTTGCTGAAAAATTTAATTTGCCGGTTAAAGAAGCCGGCTTGGACAATGAAATTTTTAGCCGGCTTTCAAAGGAGGGCTTTGCCGAAAGAAAAATAAATTACCGCCTCCATGATTGGATAATTTCCCGCCAGCGATACTGGGGAGCGCCGATTCCGATGATTCTTTGCCAGAAGTGCGGCTGGCAGCCGGTTTCAGAAAAAGATCTGCCGGTATTGTTACCTAAAATCAATGATTATAAGCCGTCTTCCAGTGGCCAGTCGCCGTTAGCTAAATCAGAAAAATTTATTAAAACAAAATGTCCGAAATGTTTCGGCGAAGCCCGGAGAGAAACCGATACGATGGATACTTTTGTTGATTCGGCCTGGTACTTTTTACGATATGCCGATCCGCAAAATAAAAAAGAGTTTGTTTCAAAAGAAAAACTAAAATCTTGGTTACCAGTGAGCATTTACATCGGCGGCCAGGAGCATGCTGCCAAACATCTTCTTTACGCCAGGTTTATCACCAAAGTTTTACATGATTCAGATTATCTGCATTTTGATGAGCCGTTTTCGAGCCTGCGCCATCAAGGATTAATTTTGGGTCCTGACGGAAATAAAATGTCGAAATCTCGGGGAAATGTAGTTAATCCCGATGACTATGTAAAAAAGTACGGCTCTGACACGATCAGGATGCATCTTTGTTTTATGGGTCCCTATGAGAATGGTGGACCGTGGGATCCAAAAGCAATTGTTGGAGTCTATAGGTTTTTAAACAGAGTTTGGAGCTTTGCAAACAAAAAGCCGAGCAATGAAAAATTAGAAAAGATATTTCACAAAGCGATTAAGAAAGTCGGAGAGGATATTAAGAATTTAAGGTTTAACACGGCGGTCAGTGAATTGATGAAGTTGCTAAATGAAATAGAAGATAAAGAATTGGCAAAAGAACAGATTGAAACATTTTTAAAATTGATGGCCCCATTTGCGCCGCATTTGACGGAAGAACTTTGGCACCAGCTGGGAAATAAAAAATCAATTCATTTGGAAAAATGGCCGGAATATGATCCGAAGCTTATTAAAGAAGAAATAGTCGATATAATAATCCAAATAAACGGCAAAGCGCGTGATATAATTAAAGTTCAGCGTGATTTAAAAGAAAGTAAGATTCGTGAACTTGTTTTAGCTTCGGAAAAAATAAAAATATATATTTCCGGTAAAGAAATCAATAGATTTATTTACATCTTTAATAAATTAGTTAATATAGTTCTTTAGTGAAAGTAATAAAGATTAATTTAAATGAGGATTTTTCTGAAGCGATCCAAGAGGTGATTGTTGTTTTAAAAATGGGCGGGGTAGTTGTTTATCCCACGGATACATTGTATGGTCTTGGCGCTAATGCTTTGGAAATCGGGCCAGTGGAAAGAATTTTTAAAATTAAACATAGACCTGAAGGCAAGCCTCTCCCCATTGCCGTTAAAAATATTAATTGGGCCAAAGAACTCTCTTTTATTTATAAAAAGGATGAAAAAGTTTTAGCAAAAGTTTGGCCCGGCCAAGTATCAGTAGTTTTGCCAAAACGAAGCGTTGTGCCTGATATTTTAACTTCCGGAAGAACGAGTGTGGCATTACGGATTATAAATAGTCCTTTTGTAGATAAGCTTCTTGGTAAATTCGGCTATCCGATTACATCAACTTCGGCCAATATTTCTGACGAATTGACGTCATCTAAAATTTCAGAAATCATTAAAAGATTTGAAAATTCTGATTTTAAACCGGATTTAATTATTGATGCCGGTGACTTGAAAGAATCTGAGCCCTCGACTATTTTAGATCTTACTTCTGAAAAGCCAAAAATCCTAAGAGTTGGATTATCCAATCCAAAAAAACTTTTAGAGCTATTAAAATTAAAATGATTAAAGATTTAATTAAAAAAGAATTAGCGAGACAGAAAAAAGTCATCAATTTGATTCCTTCAGAGAATTATCCATCCAAAGATGTCTTGGCGGTTTTGGCGAGCCAATTAAGCTCAAAATATGCTGAAGGGAAGGCTCATCAAAGATATTATTTTGGGAATAAGATTATAGATGAAATTGAAGACGAAGTGATTCGCTTGGTCTGTAAAGTTTTTAAAATTTCTCCAAATGATTATGGAGTTAATGTTCAGCCGTATTCAGGAAGTACCGCCAATCTAGCTATTTATCTTGGAACTTTGAAGCCTGGAGATAAAGTTTTGGCCATGTCTTTGGGGCACGGCGGTCATTTAACTCATGGCAGCAATGTCAGCTGGACCGGCAAGTTTTTTAAATTCGAGCATTATGGAGTAGGTAAAGACGGCCTGCTTGATTATGACGAAATTTTAAAGCTAGCTAAAAGATTCAAACCGAAAATGATTATCTGTGGAGCAACCGCCTATCCAAGGAAAATCGATTTTAAAAAATTCAGGGGAATTGCTGATTCAGTCGGTGCTTTGTTAATGGCCGACATTGCTCATGTCGCCGGTTTGATTGTTGGGGGAGTTTATTCATCTCCTTTTCCGTATGCCGATATTGTCATGACCACTACCCAGAAGACCCTTCGCGGCCCTCGGGGAGCGATAATTATTTCAAGAAAAGATTTATCCGAAGCTATCGACAAGGCGGTTTTCCCTGGACTTCAGGGCGGGCCGCATTTAAATGTTATTGCCGCGATTGGTATTTGTCTTGAAGAAGCGCTTAAGCCGGAGTTTAAAAAATACGCCAGGCAGATAGTGAAAAATGCTAAAGTTTTGGCGAGTGAATTGAAAAATCAGGGGTTTAAAATAATATCTGGTGGCACCGACAATCATATAATTTTAATTGATGTGACTCCGCTTGGTTTGACCGGGAAACAAGCCGGAGAAAAACTCGAAAAAAACGGAATTATTGTGAATAAAAACATGATTCCGTTTGATCTGCGAAAGCCCTGGGACCCTTCCGGCATCCGCCTGGGCTCCCCGGCTGTGACCACCCGGGGAGCTAAAGAAAAAGATATGGTTAGGATAGCGGAAAAAATCAGCCAAATTTTAAAATGATCATCAACGGTAAAAAAATTGCCCAGAGAATTTTAGAAGAAGTGAAAGAGAAACTTCAAAAAAGCGAAAAAAAACTTTGGCTGGCCGCGGTTTTAGTTGGTCAAAATCTGGAACTGAAAAAATTTGTTGAATTAAAGAAGAAAGCGGCTGAAGAAATCGGGATTGAATTCAGAACTTATGAATTTCCGGAAAATGTCACCGAAAACCAACTGGAAAAAGAATTGAATGAAATAGCTGAAGATGAAACGGTTAACGGAATAATTATTGAACTGCCTTTGCCAAAACATCTAAATACCCAGTGTTTATTAAACACGATTCCAGAAAAAAAAGACATTGATGTTTTGTCAAAGAAAAGTCAAGATGCCTTTTTTGCCGGCAAATCGAAAATTCTTCCGCCGGCAGTTGAGGCGGTGAAGCAGATTTTCGAGGAATATAAAATTAACCCAAAAGGTAAAACCGCCGCAATTTTTGGATATGGCTTGTTGGTTGGGGAATTAGTTAGCCATTGGCTAGTAAATCAAGGCGCAACTGTTTCAATAATTACCGAGCATGTTAAAGAGCCAGAGAAAATTTCAAAAGAAACTGATATTATAGTATCAGGAGTCGGCAAACAAAATTTAATTACTGAAGATATGATAAAAGATGGAGCAATAATAATTGATTTTGGCAAAGACGCGGATTTTGAAAGCATTTCACAAAAAACCAGTTTAATAACTCCGCCAGTTGGTGGAGTTGGCCCGATTGTCGTGGCGTCAGTTTTGAAAAATTTGATTGAATTATGGGAGATTTAATAATAATTTTTTCTGCTCAATATCTCAGTTATATTTTATTGGCAGCTTTTTTTATTTTGTTTTTTAAAAATCGCTCCGCCAATTGGCTGATTTTGTTAATTTCTTTGATTTCTGCTTTGGTTTCTCGATTTATTTTTACCGAATTAATCAGATTTTTTTACTTCAGGCCGAGACCGTTTATGGAACAAAACATTCATGCTTTAATTGAGCCAATCCAGAGCGCTTCTTTCCCATCGGGCCACGCTGCTTTCTTTTTTGCTTTATCAGCCGGAGTTTATTCTTTCAATAAAAAAGCCGGCATCTGGTTTTTTGTTGTAAGTGCGCTGATCGGTCTTGCCCGAGTTTTTGCCGGAGTCCATTATTTTTCAGATATTGTCGGCGGTTTAGCTGTTGGATTATTTTCTTTTTGGGTGATTAGCTTTTTAATATCAAATTTTGTAAAAAAAAGCAGGACCGATTACTCGTCCCGCTGAATTTTTCCTCCTTTCGGTGGTTTTTATTAAGGTGCTTAGCGAATGGGAGAAGCGACGACTTGATTTAGGCCCAATGGCAGTCCTTTATCTGTCAGTTGTTTCTCCACTTCATTTTTGTGGTCGGAGCAGGCAAGTTCGTTAAGCCCGAACGATCCGAATCTCTTTTTTCCAGAAATCCGAATGTGCCAATTTGCTGCTCCCTTACAGACTTTGCAGGGCGAAGTGTTCAATGTTTGTCTCCATTCTTTTTTACTGCGTCATGCAGTTTAAGAAAACAAAAAAGTGGGGGATGCCCGCTTTTTTTGATTCTTTGGATATACTATTTAAGAATTGATTAAAAGTCAAGTGGAAAACTTGAAATGCCCGGGGAGAGAGTCGAACTCTCATGACCTTGCGGTCAATGGATTTTGAGTCCATCGTGTCTGCCAATTCCACCACCCGGGCGTGACTTTTCGTTGCGAAAAGTTATTTTATAATTAAGTCCTATTGTATCAAATTTTTAGTAGATTTACAATATAATTAATGGCCCAGTAGTACAATCTGACCAGTTTTTAAACTTCTTCTATATTAATGTCGTTAATATGGTATTACTGGGTTAATTTAACTTACAAGCTGACAGAACTTTAGTTTATCGAACAAAAACTAAGACATTTGTCAGATTGTACTACTGGGTGGCTAAGGTTCTCGGGGTTATTAATGTCAAAGGAGGCACTGGGAAAACGACCACATCGATAAATTTGGCCGTATACTTAGCTGCTCTTGGGAAACGAATTCTCTTGGTTGATTTGGATCCTCAGGCTAATGCTTCAGGCGGACTAGGAATAAAACTTGAAAAAGATCATTACAGCATTTATCACGCTCTTGTTTCCGACGTTGAACCCGGCGCTCTTATTAAAAAAACATCAATTTTTAATTTGGATATTCTGCCTTCTTCTGAAAGTCTGGCCGGCGCCAATATTGAATTAGTTGATTTTAAAAATCGTGAGCTCCAACTCAAAAAAGTTTTAAGCAAAGTTAAAAATAATTACGATTTTGTTTTGATTGATTGTTTGCCCTCGGTTGGAATTTTAAATGTTAATGCTTTATCAGCTTCAGATTATGTTTTAATTCCGGTTCAAGCCGAGTATTTTGCTTTATCCGGATTAGAACAGCTTATAAGCGTTGTTGATCTGGTAAAAAAATATTTGAATCCGGATTTGCAGATTTTGGGAGCTGTGGTGACAATGTTTGATAAAAGAAATCAGTCAGACAGAAATATTTTAAATCAGGTTCATAAGAATTTCCCAGGCTACATTTTTAATACGGTTATTCCGCGGCAAGTTTCATTTGCCGAAGCGCCATCCATCGGTAAAAGTATTTTACAGCATGACCCTTATTCAAAAGGTGCGAGAGCATACAGAGAATTGGCGATTGAAGTTTTATCGCGAATTTTCCCAAGCCCTTAAGAAAAATGAACGGCAAAAAAATTAAAGCCAGAGGATTAAGAGCGTTAATACCGATAAAGCCAAAAACCAGGCCTAAAAGAAAAAAGGAGAGTGTTTATTATATTGAAATCAGGAAAATCAGACAGACGAAGGAGCAGCTCAAAAAAGAGATAGATAAAAAAGTTCTCAAGGATTTGACCGAATCAATCAGAAAATACGGCATGATCCAGCCAATCTTCGTAGCCAAAGTTGAAAAAAGGAAAAAAAGAGGCATTAATGTTTATTATCAGCTTGTTTCCGGGCAAAAAAGATTGATTTCGGCAAAGAGAGCCGGATTAAGGGTAGTCCCGGCGATGATAAAAAAGATAGCCGAGAAATGACAAAGTCTAAGATTTTCCTGTTTTTGATGATTTCTTTCATCTTGGGAGTCGCGAGTGGCTCCTTTTTTGATATATCAGAAGAGCTAGCTCTTAT
>MHXE01000008.1:0-1403 GCA_001824375.1 Parcubacteria group bacterium RIFCSPHIGHO2_02_FULL_40_12
GATTTCCTGGATTTCAATTTATTGAAATCCAGGAAATCAGAGACAATACCTTAGTCTTAAGAGACGGCTCTATTCGCCAGATTATCAAAGTCGGCTCAATTAATTTTGAATTGAAATCGCAGGACGAGCAGTTGGCAATTTTGCAGGGCTTCAGGAATTTTCTTAACGCTTTGGATTTTTCTTTGGAGATAATGGTAATGTCGCGAAAACTCAATATCTCCGGCTATCTGGCTTTTATTGACGGCCTTATTGAAAACCAGCAAAACGAACTGATGAGAATACAGGCGATTGATTACTCTAAATTTATAAAAGAGCTAACCCAATTAGCCAATATTATGGCTAAAGATTTTTTCACAGTTGTGCCGTTTTATCTCGGACCAAGAACAGGCAAAGGGATTGGAGATACATTAAAAAGCTTTTTCAAGCCGTCGGAAATAGTAAAAAAACTCACCCCTGAAGAGTTTGATGCTTACAAACTTCAATTAAATCAAAGGGTTAATTTGGTATTTGAAAATTTATTCGGCCTGGGTTTGACGCCGAAAATCATGGAAAAAGACGAACTGGTCAATCTTTTTTATCGTTTCTATAATCCAGAATCCATAGAAGGAGTAAAAACATAAATTATGGAGGAGAATCAACTTATTGATGAAATTTTAGCTCCGTCGGCCGTGAATGTTTCTTCGAATTACATTCAGGTTGGCGATAGATTCAGCCGGACTATTTTTATTTCAAATTACCCGCGTTTTCTTAATTCGGGTTGGTTTTCCAATGTAATTAATCTGGACCAAGAACTGAATATCGCTTTCCATATCCACCCAGAAGACACGGCTGCCATTTTAAAAAAATTAAGAGACCGACTGGCCCGGCTTCAGGCTCAGGCCATCGAAGAACAAGAGAAAGGCAGAGTTCGAGATCCAGTGCTCGAAACTGCCATTGCCGACATTGAAGACTTAAGAGACAAGCTCCAGCTTGGAACTGACCGGTTTTTCCGTTTTGGTCTTTATGTCACTATTTTAGGCAAAGACTTAAAAGAGCTGGATGAAGTTGAAAAAAAAATCAGGAATTCTATGGAAGCTCAGTTAATTTCAGTAAGACCGGCGACCTTCAGAATGAAGGAAGGATTCACTTCGACCCTCCCTCTTGGCAAAGACGAGCTAGGAATTCTTTCTCCTTTAAACACCGAACCGATTTCTTCAAGCTTTCCGTTTGTCTCTTATGATATGACTCAAGATCAGGGTATTCTTTATGGAATTAACCTGCATAATAACTCCTTGATTTTGTTTGACCGGTTCAGTTTAGAAAATGCCAACGAGGTTGTTTTTGGAACTTCAGGCGGAGGCAAAAGCTATGCCGTTAAACTTGAAATCCTGCGTTCAATTCTTTTCGGAACCCAGATTTTCGTA
>MHXE01000008.1:1423-28800 GCA_001824375.1 Parcubacteria group bacterium RIFCSPHIGHO2_02_FULL_40_12
TAAACACGTGGCTGAAACTTTAGGCGGCTCATTCATTAAAATATCGATCGCCTCGGAAACCCATATTAACCCCTTTGACTTGCCTTCCCCGCGCGAGGACGAAAGGCTCGAAGACGTATTCAGAAGCCATATTTTGGACTTAACCGGATTAATGAGGGTGATGCTCGGCCAGCTATCAGCCGAAGAAGAATCAGTTCTGGATGAAGCCTTAATTCAAACTTATGCAATAAAGGATATTTATCCTGACCGTGATTTTTCCGGCAAGGAACCGCCATTAATGGGCGATTTTCAAAATGTTTTGGAAAATATGGAAGGCGCTCAGTCGTTAGTCATCAGAATCAAAAAATACACTGAAGGAACATTTTCCGGTTTTTTAAACCGGCCGACCAATGTCACTTTGGATAACCAACTTGTCGTCTTCTCTATCCGCGACATGGAAGACGAACTAAAACCGATAGCGATGTATCTTGTACTAAATTTCATCTGGACCAGAGTCAGAAAAGAATTGAGGAAAAGAATTCTGGTAGTAGATGAGGCCTGGTGGCTTTTAAAAAACGAGGCCGGAGCAAATTTTTTACTGAATACCGCTAAAAGAGCCAGAAAATATTTTCTCGGCCTAACTACTATTTCTCAAGATGTTCCAGACTTTATAAATTCGCCGTACGGAAAACCGATTGTCACTAATTCCGCTCTTCAGCTTTTAACCCGTCAAAGTCCGGCCGCAATCGAATCAGTCAAAGAAACGTTTAATCTTACTGAGGCTGAAAAATTGACTCTACTTGCCTCCAGAGTGGGCCATGGATTGTTTTTTGCCGGTTCAAACCATGCCGCCGTAAGAGTGGTGGCATCGTATACCGAAGACCAAATAATAACATCTGACCCAAGACAAATCTTGGAAATTCAGGAAGCAAAAAAAGAATGGATAAAAGAAACGGGCTCACAGTAACTTTTATATGGCCAATATCAGAAAAAATTTAATTATCTTGGCTTTTGTTTTAAGCGGAACTTTAATTTCACTTTTAGTTTTAAATTTCCAAGAACTTGGAAAAAATCAAGAGGCCCAAATTTTTGAAACTGACAAGAATTTGAACAATCTGCCGGTTAAAATAAGCAAGGGGTCAATAAATTCCTTTGACTTTAAGAGTAATTCGAATAAGGTGCTCTTTTACGAAAAAATTGATTCGATGGTTTACGAAGCTGAGCTCGACGGGAAAAATAAAAAAGAACTGGCCAGAATTCCGGGAGCTTCTGAAGTTTTATTCAGCCCTAGCGGCCAAGAGCTCATAGCCACAATCAAAGATATCAATGGTTTAGGAAAATCTTATATTAATTTAGAAAATAACCAAAAAGTCAGACTGGATAAAAGGATAGGGAGCATTGCTTTTTCTCCTGACGGCAAGAAAATAGCTTATCTTTTTTATGATGAAAGAACTGGTGAAGGGAATATCTCCATATCCAGTCCGGATGGCTCTGATTTTATAAATATTTTTAAAACGAGAAGCAGTAATTTAAAATTAGTATGGCCGGAAAATGATGCAATCATTTTCTACTTAGAATCTGAAAATAATGAAATTTTGGCATTTTCAATAAAGTCTAATGGGAAAGAATTCAGAAAGTTGTCAGAAACCAAATATCTTATTTATTTCGGTAAAAAACCAGAAGAAATTCTTAAAAATTTGGGGATCGAGGCTTTAGTCGCTAAATTAAGCCCCTTGAAAGATTACTTAATATTTATAAACGCAAAAGACGGAAAATTATATTCCTTAAATCTTTAATGTCTCTTTGAAGTCTTTAAATATACTTTTGAGATCCGGACTAAGACCGGCTTTTTTGTAAATAATCAGAAACATCATAACAGTAACTATGATTTCAGTCATTAGGGTAGTGAGAGAAGCGCCGATGTAGGAATATCTTGGAATAACTATGAGATTAGAGACAATATTTAAAACTGCCCCAGAAAAATAAATCCACATTCCGACTCTTTGAAGATCTAAAGCAATCAAGGCTTTGCCGCCTAAATTATTCAAAAAAACCATGCCAACGACTAAGGCCATTATTCTTAAAGGCGCGGCCGAAGAGATAAATTCTTTTCCTCCAAGAATTAAAACTATCGGCTCTGCTAAAAAAAATAAAATGAGCACCGCTGGGATAGCCATTAAAAAAAGAATATTGAAGGTCTTCTTAAAAATTGAATTGAAAAGACTGCTTGTTTTGGCTAATGCAGAAAAAGAAGGCATTGTAAGCTCAACCAGAAGCGCCGGAAAAAATACGATTGTCTCCAAAATTTTAGCGGCTAAGCGATAAATCCCAACATCGGCCTGCGGCTTCATCAAGGAGAGCATTAAAGCATCTGTCCTTATGTAAATTGCGGTGAATAAAATCGACATTGCAACAGGCAAAGATGCTTTTATAATTTTCTTGGCGTAAGGAATATCCAATCCGAAAGAAAATTTAATAAAACGGCGAGAGAGAAAAAAAATGATTGCGAATTGGATGATGGCAGTCAAAGAGAGAATCCAGATAAAGGCCAAAAGCGTAAAATTTTTATTTATCGCGTAAACAACCAAACCAAGCTGAATAAATCTGGTTAAAATATCAGAGAACGAAACAAAATAAAAGGTATTGTATTTTTGAAAAATGCCGGCCAAAATCTGGCTCAAAGACGAAAAAATAACAAAAATTGAAGCAACCAAAATCCCTTTTTTAATTTCTCCGGAATAAGGGAGGAATAGGCCGACCGCAAAAGCTAAAATAACTACCAAGCAAAGCGAGGCAAGGCGGAGGGTAAAAATATTGCCTGAAATGAATCTCTCTTTTCCTGGATAGCGGGAAATTTCCCGGACATGGATTATGTGGAAGCCAAAATCAGCCAAAACAGTGAAAATGAAAAGATAAGAAAGAACAGTCTCATAAGAACCATAGCCGGCAAGTCCCAGATGGCGGGTTAAAAATCCGATTATAATCAATCCGATTATTGCCGTGACGAGTCTTGAAACAGAAGCAATAAAAAAATTTTTGTAGATGTTGTGCAAATTTTAGGCCTGCGGTTTAATTATCACCCTTCTTCTCGGCTCTTCGCCAATGCTTTCAGTTATAATATCTGGCCAGTCAGCCAATTCAATATGGACCAATCTTCTTTCATAGGCCGACATCGGTCTTAAAACATATGATTTTTGAGAAGTTTGGACTTTCTTTGCCACAAGCCTGGCTAACTCTGATATTTTCCCATTTCTTTTTTCTAAAAAATTGTTTAAATCAATAATCAGGCTGATTTTTTGATTTAATTCTTTACTAGCCAGGTTTTTAGCAATATGTTCAAAAGCTTTTAAACTGCTGCCTTTGTCGTCTAATAATAACGGATGATCTTCTTTAGAATCAATCTTTACGATGAACAAATCTTGTTCTTCCTGTCCTTTTTGTTTTTCTATATTTAAGTTGTCAAAATAAAAACCTGCTTTTCTAAAAAGTTCTTTAACGATCCGTGAGATCAGTTGTTCTGTTTGATTCTCCATATTTTGATTTTATCCTGTTTATGTAGGTTTGCTCAAAGATTGAAAATATCGTTGTGGCTATCCAATAAAGCGGCAATCCGGCCGGAAAACTCATCGAAACTATTATAGTAATCACGGGTAAAAAATACAACATTTGCTGATTCATTGATGTTAGGGGATTGGCTTTTTGATCTTTTTGAAGAATCTGATTTTTTGAAGAAGATAAGCTTAATTTAGTCTGCAGAAATTGGCCGACTCCGGCAATTAAAGCCAGGGGTATGCTTCTTTCGGCCAAATCAATAAATCCTAATGAAATTAAATTCAAAGAAACTGGATGTTCAATAAAACTATATAAAACCGATAAAGAATCGCCTCCAAATCCGGCAATTGAAACTTTATACAAAGCTATCAGGATAGGAAGCTGGATTATCAATGGCAGGCAGCCAGAAAAGGGATTAACGTTATGTTGACGGTATAAATCCATAATTTGTTTGGTTTGCTGTTGTGAATCGTTTTTAAATTTACTCTGGATTTCTTTTACTTTTGGCTGGAGTTCGCTTAAAGCTTTCTGGGATCTGAATGTTTTAATTGATAAGGGGCTTAAAAATAGTCTGATAATCAGAGTTAATAGAATTATTGCTGCTCCAAAATCACCAAAAGCAATGGTGTTATACAAAAAAACAAGAAGATTAAAAAAGGGAACATATAAAATTGTATTGAAAATTCCGGTAATTAAACTTACAGCTTATAACTTACAACTTACAATAAGAGTTGTTGGTTGTTTGCTATTAGTTGTTTAGTTAGGGAAATCAACCCCGCCTTTTGACCAGGGGCCGCATTTTAAAATCCTGATCAATGATTTTTCAAGCCCCCCGAAAAAACCGTATTTATTAATGGCTGAAATCGAATATTCTGAGCAGGACGGATAAAAACGGCACCCAATTGAAGAATTTAAAAAAATAAGGCCGTAGTTCGGCGATAGAGTTTTTTGATAAAGCCTAATTAATTTAATAACTAATTCCCCCATTTATTTAATCTTATCTACCTCTTTGATCAACGCTTCTTTTAGCTCGTCGTATTTTTGATTTAAGACTTTGGGCTTAGTAGCAATGATCAAATCGTAGCCCGGCCCATTTTCTAAAATTCCCGATCTGATTATTTCACTTAATCTTCTTTTAATTTTATTCCTCGTAACTGCTTTTTTTGAGATTTTCGAACTGACCATAATAACGAATCTAGAGAAAAAAAGATGGTTACGGCTAAACCTGATAAAGAAGAGGTTGGAATTAATAATCTTTCCTTTTTTGAAAACTTTTTCAATTTCTAGCTTGTCGGCCAATCGATATTTCTTAGGTAAAACCATGTATCTTATGGAATCAGTCTTTTCCTACCCTTTCTTCTTTTTCTTAATAAAGTTTTCCTGCCGGCATTATTGGAACTTCTTTTTCTGAAACCATGCTTACTTTTCCTTCTTCTTTTAGATGGCCGAAATGTTAATGATTTTGCCTTTGTCATATTACTTTAAACTATCCTATTTTTTTTAATTGGTCAATTGCCCAAATTGACAAAATGAAATATAGTAGTCTTGCTAAATCACTTATTATCAACAAATTTTCAACTTAGTTAAATTGTTGTTTTCTGTATTTATAAAATAGAATTAGTGTTATTATAAATTACTCAATTATGACCAATCTTACTAATGAAGAGATCTGGAGAGGTGTTCTTGGTGAAATGGAAGTATCTTTGAGCCGGGCAAGTTTTATTACCTGGTTTAAAGACACTAAAATCGTCTCTAAAGAAAACGGTCAAATTGTAATTAGCGCGCCTAATGGCTTTGTTAAGGAGTGGATTCAGAATAAATTCAACAAACAGATTTTCCAGCATCTCAAGCAAATTGATAATAATATCAGGGAGATAAATTATGTGGTTGGAAATCCTTTCATTAAAAACCCCGACCCAAAGGTTTTTACCAAAGAGATTCAGTTAGAGCAAATTCAGGAGACCTCTTCAGACACAGACATTGATCCCAAAACTAATTTAAACAGAAAATATACTCTGGATAATTTTGTTGTTGGGTCGAATAATGAACTGGCTTATGCGGCCAGTATGGCGGTGGCCAAGAATTTAGGTAAAACCTATAACCCGTTTTTTATTTATGGCGGCGTCGGCCTAGGGAAAACCCATCTCTTACAAGGAATTGCCAATAAAATAATAAATGATAATCCAGATAAAAGAATTATTTATCTGCCGGCCGAAAAGATGGTCAGCGAGCTTATTGAAGGGATAAAGAATAGAACAATAGAAGATGTAAAAATAAGATACGCTCAAAAAGATGTTTTAATCGTTGACGATATCCAGTTTTTGGCCGCCAAAGAATCAACTCAGGAAATATTTTTTGCCACTTTTAATAACCTCTATAATCGGAATAAACAAATAATTCTGTCTTCTGACAGGCCGCCAAAGGCGCTTTCTGCAATAGAAGAAAGGTTAAAATCTAGATTTGAGGGCGGGATGATTGCCGATATTGGAATACCGGCTTATGAAACTAGATTAGCTATTCTAAAAATGAAAATGAAGAATAAGCCCCTGGCTTTACCCGATGAAATACTTGAATATATCGCTGTTAATATCCAAAAAAATATAAGAGAGCTTGAAGGAGCATTAAATAGGATTATTGCCGTAATCGACCTGACTGGCCGGGAACCAACCTTAAAAGATATAGAAAAACTTTTAAAAGCTTATGTTCAGGCAAGCTACAGAAAAACGAGCGCTCAGACAATAATTAAAACTGTCTGTGATTTTTATGGAATAACCTTAAATGACCTTCTTAAAAAAAGCAGGAAAACTTTTTTGGTCAAACCGCGCCAAATCGCAATGTATCTTTTAAGAGAGGACACCAAAGCGTCCTTCCCTGATATCGGAAGCCGTCTTGGAGGCAAAGACCATTCAACTGTAATTCATGCTTACAGAAAAATAGTTGAAGAATCTGAAGGTAATGAAAGTTTGAAACAAGAAATAAATTTAATCAGGGAAAGAATTTATAATAAAGCTTAGAAAAATATAGTTGGTGAGTTGTAGATAAGTCTGTTGATTAATATATAATAGCTTGAAGATTTTTTGGGATAATTTTATAAATAACTTAGATACTAAAAAATATTCAACAAAATTATTCAGAGTTATTAATAGTTTATTAAGTTGAATTTATTCAATTAATATAAGGATAAAACTTTAAAAACAGACTTTTTCAACACTCTTATTATTACTATTATCTTATTTAATTAATAAAAAGAATAATAATTATGAAGTTTACAGTTTTGACAAAAAATCTTCAGCTCGGATTAAATATAGTTAAAAATATCGTCGGTAAAAATTTAAACCTACCAGTTTTAAACACTGTTTTATTAGATTCAAAAAATAATAAATTAAATCTTTCGAGCACTAATTTGGAATTGGGTATAAATTACCATCTCAATGCGAATATCGAAAATGAAGGAATAATAGCCATCCCGGCAAAAATATTTTCAGATTTTATTTCTAACATCAAAGATGAAAAAATAGAATTTTTACTAAAAGACAATACTTTAAATATTCAAAGTGTTAATTTTAAAACAAAGCTAATTTGCTTTGATCCAAAAGATTTTCCATTAATACCTAAATTAAAAAAAGATCCAGTGGTTATTTTACCAAGCAGATTATTAAAAAATAGCCTAACTTCAGTCTTCGATTCAGTTTCTTTATCTCAAACGAGGCCGGAACTAGGAGGAGTCTTTGTTAATTTCAATAAAACAAAGATTTATTTTGCCTCAACTGACAGTTTTAGATTAACCGAAAAAATAATTAATACTAACTGCAATAGGCAATTTTCAGTAATTATACCAAGAAATACGGTAGCGGAATTAATTAGGATTCTATCTGATTATGAGAAAGATGTTTCAATTAATGTCGAGGAAAACCAGATTCAATTTTCTTCTGATGACTTTGAAATTATTTCGAGGCTCATCGATGGGCGATACCCAGATTATCAAAAAGTTATTCCGGCTAAATCACTATCCCACGTTTTATTTAAAAAAGAGGACCTTCAGAATAATATCCGATTAGCAGGACTATTTTCAAGCAATATTAACGATATCGGCCTAAGGGTTGATAAAAAAGAAGTGGTTATTTTTTCAAAAAATTCTGATCGAGGTGAATTTAACTCAAGAGTTAAAAATAATTCGGGCATTCAAGTTGAAGAGCCATTTGAAGTTTTGCTGAATTACAGTTATTTAGTCGACGGATTAAAAAACATATTTTCAGAAGAGGTAATTTTTGAATATACCGGGGAAGGGGCGCCAGTGATTTTAAAACCAAAAGATACGGACCTCAACTTTACTTATCTGATTATGCCCCTTAAAACCTAAGAATCAAAAAAAACAGGTAAATCTACAAGGCTAATGGAGATAAATGTTTTTAACGACAAGGATAAAAATCTATACAACGATTTTTTAGTAAAGTCTGAATATAAAGATATTCTTCAATCTTGGGAGTGGGGCGAGGTAAAGTCGAATTTTAATTGGAAAATCAGCCGGATCGGTTTTTTCGAAGAGGGTAAACTGAAGGGGATATGCCAAGTGCTGGGAAAAAAATTACCCTTTGGTTTTTCATTGTTTTATGTCCCCAGGGGCCCCGTAACCGATTGGAGGAATTTAGACTTAAGTTATAAAATCATAAGTTCTCTCGGCGAGTTTTTTATAAAAAATAAAAAGGGACAAAAATGTCTTTTTCTGCGGCTCGAGCCGCCAGCTCCTAAAAATTCAGAACTAGTAAAAATTTTCAAAAGCCTCAGTTTTAAGGAATATTTTAAGACAGTCCAGCCACCCTCAACTTTATTAATAGATTTAAGCCGGTCCAAAGAAGAGCTATTTAAAAAACTAAGAAGAACGGCCAGAAATCTTATCAATCGTTCAGAGAGAGAGGGGATTAGCTTAGAAGCTTTAAGCGGAAAAGAAATAACCCAAGAAAACTTAAAATCTTTTTATAATCTTTACGGGCTAACTGGAAAAAGATTCTCTTTTCCTTTGAGGCCGTTTAAGCAATTCAAAATTTTATTAAAAGAAATGACCGAGACGGGAAATATTAAATTCTATATTACTAAAATCAACGGGTTGATTTTAGCTTACGGGATAGTCTTAGTTTTAGGGGATAAGGCTTTTTATATTTGGGGAGGGACGGGCCGTCATAAATATTACAGTAAATTTTTCAACTATGGCTACATCTGGAAAATGCTTATGGATTTGAAAAATTCCGGCGTCAAAACTTTTGATTTTTGGGGCTTGGGCCCGGACGAAGACAAGAATCATCCTTGGTACGGCTTCACTATTTTTAAAAAAGCCTTTAATGGCCAAAGATTTGATTATATCGAGGCTTTTGATTTGCCGATGTCAAGGCTTTACCCCATTTTTAAATTAATCGATAAGATAATTACTCCAAAATATAGAGCTACAAGCAGCTAAAGAGACCAATAATTTTAGTAGTCGTAAGTTGTGAAGTTGTTAGTTGTTTAGTTGATTTCTTACGGCCCATTCCCAGTTGTTATATTGAGGATCTTTTTCTGGATTTGAAGGAATCGGCCCGTGAGGATCGTTTTTGTCTAAGTAATGAAGAATCGCATGGGTTTCTCTATTTTCATCAACGTAGTTGCCATTAAGCATTATTTTATCAACAAACACTGGTTCTGGTTTTTGAAATTCTTCCATCGGCCGGTCTTTTAATATTTCCAAGATTAATCCTCTCCAGATTGGAGCGCCAGC
Organism: Parcubacteria group bacterium RIFCSPHIGHO2_02_FULL_40_12; assembly: GCA_001824375.1. Lineage (GTDB taxonomy): Bacteria > Patescibacteriota > Minisyncoccia > 2-02-FULL-40-12 > 2-02-FULL-40-12 > 2-02-FULL-40-12. The sequence goes on from MHXE01000008.1 coordinate 10,704, forward strand.
TGAAATGCCGCCCCCTTCCCGGGTCATTTCTGCATTGTCATTATTGCCTACCCAGACGCCGATAGCCAAAGAAGGGGTATAGCCGATTGTCCAGGCGTCGCGAAACTTCTGGGTAGTTCCGGTTTTTACGGCTACCGGCCTGTCGGAAATATTAAGCAGGCTGTTTAATCCAAAAAGCAAGCCTCGAGCCGAATTATCAGATAGAATATCATTTATTGTCCTGGCAGTTTGCTCTGATAATTTTCTTTGAGGGTCTGGTTTAAATTCCTCGATTATTTTTCCTTCTGAATCCTCAACTTTGAGGATGAAGCTTGGCTGATTATAGATTCCATCGTTGGCAAAAACTCCATAGGCGCTAACTAAATCAAGAGGTCTGACGTCCCCTCCGCCCAAAACCAGCGATAAACCAAAATTATCAGTGTCGCCTAAAAATTTTATCCCCAAATCTTTTGCTCTTTCAATGGATTCATTGATTCCGGCCAAGTACAGAATTTTGACCGAAGGAATGTTTAATGAACTTCCCAGCGCTTGTCTTAACGTTACCGGTCCCCGGAATCTTTCATCAGAGTTTTGAGGATGATAACATTCCAACTCATATTGGTCTTTTTCCTGATTTCCTTCAGGAGAACAATAGGGATTAAATTCGGTTTTTACATCAAAGATAACTGTTTTATCGGTCAGTCCCTTATCTAAGGCGACTGAATAGACTATGGGTTTAAAAGCAGAGCCGGGCTGTCTGAAGGCAGTAATAACGTTAAAGTTTCCCTCTTTCTCAATGTCAAAATAATTTCTTGAGCCGACTAAAGCTAAAATTTCTCCAGTTTTTGGGTCAAGACTGACTAAGGCCGCATTCCCGGCTCTAAAATTTTGTTCATTCCTTTCGGCGTATTTTTGAATAATTTCTTCGGCCTTTTGCTGTATTTCCCAGTCCAATGTGGTATATACTTTTAATCCGCCATTTTGAATTAAATCCTCGCCGTATTTTTCAACTAAATATTCCCTAACCATCATTACAAAATGAGGAGCAAGAATCCCGCCGTTGCTAGGCGTGGCAAATTTTAATTCATCACTCTTTGCTTGGTTAAATTCCTCTTCGTTTATGAGCTTCAGTTTAAGCATTTTTTCCAAGACCAGGTCTTTTCTTGCAATTAATTCATCCTTATGAGAACCATAGGGTGAATAATAACTCGGTGCTCTAATTAAAGCGGCTAAGACTGCCGATTCATTAAGGGTAAGTTCTTTCGCCGGCTTGCTGAAGTATCCTTTGGCTGCTTCTTCAGCCCCAAAAATATTTGAGCCAAATGGAATTTGATTCAGATACATCCAGAGGACCAGGTCCTTGTCAAACTTTTGCTCAACCTGCAGAGAAAGAACTACTTCTTTGAATTTTCTGGAAAAAGTTTTCTGAACACCCAGTAGAGAATTTCTGACTAATTGTTGGGTTATTGTTGAACCACCTTGAGAAAAGCCCCTTTTTTTGATATTAACCAAAACAGCTCTTATCACTCCTTTGATGTCCAGGCCCCGATGGTTGTAAAAATTATCGTCTTCAGCGGCAATAACTGCTTTTTTAAGATAATCAGGCATTTGATCGAAAGGGATAATTGTTCTTTTTTCGTCGCCATGGACATTGAATAAGACCGTTTCGCCTTTGCGGTCAAGAATTTTAGTTGCTTCATTCACCCGCCTAGTGATAATAGTTTGAGGATTTGGAATCTGCGGAGCAAAATAAGCGAATGCGCCGAGGAAACCAATAATGCCAAGAACTATAAGCCAAAGCAGAATCATTCCCCCCGCTTTTATTAATTGTTTGTATTTTCCCTGTTTCTTCTCTTTCATAGTTTAATATTTTGTCATAAATTCTCAATTTTGTCTAAATTTTCAAAAAATAAATAAAAAGGTTATTATGGGCTTATGGCTAGAATTTTAACTGATGAAATAAAAATAAAAGAGCTTTTAAGACGGGGTGTAGAAAAAATTTATCCCAGCCAGGAGTTTTTGGAACAAAGGCTTAAAAGCGGAGAAGAGCTTAAAATTTATTTAGGCATTGATCCGACCGGGCCAGATCTTCATTTGGGCCATTCGGTCCAGCTTTTGACCCTTAAAAGATTTGAAGATTTGGGGCATAAAACAATTTTAGTGGTTGGTGATTTTACTGCCCGGATCGGCGATCCCAGCGGGCGAGATCAGAAAAGAGTGCCTTTGACTGAAAAACAGGTTAAAGAAAATGAAAAAAAATTCAAAGAACAAGCTGGGAAAGTTTTAAATTTTAAGAGGACTGAAATTCGTCATAACAGCGAGTGGCTGAGTAAATTTAAGTTCGAAGATGTATTAGAATTAGCTTCCAGGAAAACGGTCCAGCAGCTTTTGGATCGGGATATGTTTCGAAAGAGAATTGAGAAAGGAGATCCGATTGGAGGCAATGAGTTTATGTATCCCTTGATGCAAGGTTTTGATTCGGTGGCTTTGGAAGTAGACGGCGAGATTGGAGCGACTGACCAGACTTTTAATATGCTGGTCGGTCGTGATTTAGAAAAGGTTTACTTAGGTAAAGAGAAATTCGTTTTTATCACCCGGCTTTTAATCAATCCCAAAACCGGCGAAAAAATGATGAGTAAGACCGCAGGCGATTACATTTCTCTTCGGGCTCCTGCGCCAGAAATGTATGCCGGGGTGATGGCTCTGCCAGATGAAGTAGTTTTTGAAATGTTTGAATTATGCACCGAAGTTTCTTTTGAGAAAATCGGTTATTTAAAATCAGGAAGTATCCTCGCGGCTAAGCATGAATTGGCCCATGAGATTACGAAAATATATCATGAAGAAAAAGAAGCATTCCGGGCTAGAGAAGAGTTTGTAAGAGTTTTTTCTAACAAAGAGGAACCAACTGAAATGCCTTCATTTTCCGGAACTGGCACGATGCTTATAGATTTTATGATTAAATCTGGCTTAGCTAAATCCCGTTCTGAAGCTAAACAACTAGTTGAACAAGGCGCCGTACGCATAAATAAAGAAATAATAAAAATAGGAGACCAACGGAATTATGAATTAAGAGAAGGGGATGTTATTCAAGTTGGTCCGAGAAAGTTTGCTAAAATAACAAAGTAAATCAAAATCCCGCTTAAAGCGGGATTTTGATTTAAGTTACGCTGTTGTCTCTTCTTCCTCTTCGTCTTCGTCGTCTTCTTTTTTATCTTTTTCCTCTTTTTCTTCTTCCTCCTCTTCTTCATCTGCAAGAAGGTATTTCAATAAATCTTTTTCCATTTTTCATTCAAGAACTTGCTTTTAAGAGCAAGTTCTGTTTTTAATTCAAATCTTTCGACCTCAGTCTAGTTGTCGCCAGGCGACAACTAGACGTTATCAATTTTTGATAATTTTATCTTATTCTAGTCATATAGAAACTTATGTCAACCCCGGCAGCCCAAAATGGCTAAGGCCAGAGCATCAGCCGCGTCATCGGGCTTAGGCTCTTCTTTTAAATTGAGAATCATTTTGACCATTTTTTGGATACTTCCTTTTGATGCCCGACCATAACTGGTCAGAGCTTTTTTAAGCTCGAGCGGAGCCACTTCTATGAAGGGAATTTTATTTTCAGCTAAAGCAAGAATCAGCACTCCTTTTGTCTGGGAAACCTGAATTGCTGTTTTTCTGTTTTTAAAGAAAAATAATTTTTCCAGGACAACTAATTCCGGTTTTATCTTGGCAAGCAATTCTTCAAAAGATTTTTTAACAGCCAGAAGGCGCAAGGAGTCTTCTTTCTCTTTAATTCTAATTGCGCCGTAATCAAGGCATTCCAGTCTGCTGACTTCATTTTTTATTGCTCCGTATCCGATAAGAGTAGAACCCGGGTCAATTCCAAGAATAATCATAATTCATATTATTTCCGGCTGGTTTTTAATCCCGAGATGATCAAAGGCGAGCCTGGTCGCAATTCGGCCTTTTGGCGTCCGAGCCAAGAATCCTATCTGCATCAGGTATGGTTCAAAAACATCTTCAATGGTTTCTTCTTCTTCGGCAATCGAAGCGGCAATAGTTTTTATCCCAACCGGCCCGCCATTGAAATTTGAGATAATGGTTTGAAGAATTTTCCGGTCAGTCGTTTCAAGGCCGAGCTCATCAATGTCCAGCATCTTCAAAGTCTCCGTCATTACTCTCGGGGTGATAATTTTTTCGCCTTTGACTTGGGCAAAGTCTCGAGCTCTTTTAAGAAGCTTGTTTGCGATTCTCGGGGTATACCGGCTGGCTTTGGCCAGCATATTTTGGGCTTCATTTTCTATTCGGATGCTTAAAATTTTTGCGGAGCGGCCAATTATTTTTTCAATATTTTCCTGATTATAAAAATCAAGCCGGTAATGGCCGCCGAAACGGGACCTGAAAGGGGATGAGAGAAGAGCGATTCTGGTGGTCGCGGCGATTAAAGTGAAATGAGGGAGGTTAATTTGGATTGTTTTGGCTGAAGCGCCCTTGCCGATAATTATATCCAGTTTGAAACTTTCCATGGCTGGATACAGGACTTCTTCGATCATTTTATTCAAGCGGTGGACCTCGTCAATAAAAAATATGTCTCCATCCTGAAGATTAGTCAGAATCGCGGCGATGTCGCCGGCCTTTTCCAAGGCGGCGCCAGAAGTTATTTTTATATTACCTTGATTTTCCTTGGCAATAATGTGGGCCAGAGTGGTTTTACCGAGCCCCGACGGTCCATAGATTAAAATATGTTCAAGAGGGTCTTTTCTTGTTTTGGCGGCTTGGATCATTATCTTTAAGTTTTCTTTTGTCTTTTCTTGGCCGACAAAGTCGCTAAAGCTTGATGGTCTCAAGGTTTGATCCAGTAATTTGTCCTCTAATTGAGGCTCAATTACGCTTTTGGGATTTTGTTCTTTCATTTTATCAACACTTAAATAACAGTTTATACCAAGTTATTCCACGATTATATTTGACTTGACAAATTTATTTTATCAATATATAATGTATTAATAACCCAAATATGGGTCTTTTAATTTGGCAAAGGTTTCTGACAGGGTGCGGGTAATTGGTCTTTGATTTAAAACCACGGACCTTACCGGAATATTCAATCTACGGATAGCTTGGAAGAGTTTTTCTCTTTCTGGGCTACTCCTAGAATTTATTCTATCCTCGCATTTCCCAAGATCGAGGCTTTACCCGCACCCTGTCAGAAACCCAAACATTTAAACTTTTAAATATCAGCTATTCTCCAAGAACTCTTTCAAGTTCTGCCATATCAGTTATTCCTTCCAGAACTTTTAAATAACCGTCTTGAAGCATAGTGGTCATACCTTTTTTTATAATCAATTCTTTTATTTCGCTGATTGCCGGAGATTTCAGAATCAATTTTTCAACTTCCTCATCTATCGTAAATGCCTCAAAAATTCCGATTCTCCCCTGATAACCGGTAAAATTGCATTCTTGGCAACCCTTTGCTTTGAAAATCCAGATTTCATTTTTTCCGATATTTTTCAGCGATTCTTTTATCTTTTTGTATTCTTCATTGGCGGCTTCAATTTTTTCTTTGCAGTTATCGCATAATTTTCTGACTAATCTCTGAGCCATGGCCAGATTTATTGCCGGAGCAATAATTTGAGGTTTGGCTCCCATGTCAATGAGGCGGGGAATAGTTCCGGCGGCATCATTTGTATGCAAGGTTGAAAAGACCAGATGGCCGGTCAGGGCGGCGTGCATGGCTATTTCGGTAGTTTCGGCATCCCTGATCTCGCCGACTAGAATCACATCCGGATCTTGTCTGACAATAGATCTTAAGCCGTTGGAAAAGGTATATCCTTTTTCCGGCTCAACCTGAGTCTGGGACACGCCCTTAATATGGTATTCGATTGGATCCTCGATGGTAATGATTTTTATTCCGGGCTTGTTAACAAAATTCAAAAAAGCGTAAAGAGTGGTTGTCTTGCCGGATCCGGTAGGTCCGGTGGTCAAAATTGAGCCGGTCGTTTTCTTGAGCTGTTTTTTTATTTCTTCAAGAAGCTCAAGTTTTATTCCAAGTTCTTCCAGATCTTTTTTCAATGTTTTTGGATCAAGCAACCTCATAACGATGCTTTCGCCGTAAGCTCCGGGCAGAACCGAAACCCTGACTTCGATATCGACCCCTTCGCTTTTTAAGGTAAGCCGGCCGTCCTGAGGAGCATCATGGATATTTATTTTCAGGCCAGCAATCAATTTAATCCGGTTAAGGATTGCCGGATAATCTTTTTTTTCAAAATCAAAGATATTTTGCAAAACTCCGTCGATTCTGAACCTCAATCTGACATTTTTTTCTTCTGGTTCAAAATGGATATCCGAAGCCTTAACTGACATTGCTCCGCCAAACATTATTTCTACTGCTTCGGTTGTTGCTGTTTTTGATATTTTATTTTTAAGGTCAGCCAGATTTTTAATTTCTTTTTCAGTAGTGCTTATTTTATCTTTTTTTAATTCGATAACGCCGAGTTTTGTTTCCTTGATTTGAACCTTATCTCCCTGATTTAAAGACCTTTCTTGAAGTTTTACACCTTTTTCTTTAAGTTCCCGCTGTCTTATTTCTTTCAGTTTGTTTTCTAAATTTTGGCCAGCCATCCCAGTAGTACAACTCCGATAGATTATTTGGTTAAATACTCTCGGAGTCGGCGTTTAATGTAAAAATGACCATCTGATGATTTTAGGTAGTTTTCTCTTCTCATAGCACCTTGTTTATTTAAACACGCTTCGTATTTACTAAGTAAAACATAAGTATACCAGAAGCGCACTTTCAGAGTTGTACTACTGGGCATGTTTATTAGACAACCTATCATTAAAATTATTAGAATATAAGTGAATAACTTTTTATCCCCTTGACTCATTTTTTTGATTTGATATAATAGATAATGATCACGATGATTTTTAAAGCAGTCCGTTATTAAGCGGATTTAATTTTTTAAATATGTTGTTAGACATCAAACAATTTAGTTTAGCCATAAAGCAGATTGCCGAAGAAAAAGGGATCAGCGAACAAAGGATTATAGACACCATTGATGCGGCAATCGCTTCGGCTTACAAGAAAGATTACGGCAAAAAAGGCCAGATAATCAGGGCCAAGCTCGACCCTTTAAGCGGCCGGATTTTGGTTTGGCAAGTTAAATATGCGGTTGAAGGAGTTGATGATGAAGGTTATATCACCGGCTTTGTCATAAAAAGAGATGATGAGATTCCTTTTATCAGGTCATCCGAAGACGATGAATCCGGAGATTTGAAGATAAAGTTTAATCCGGAAAAACACATTCTTATTGAAGAGGCCAAGAAAATCAATCCGGATTTAAAGCCTGGCGACGAATTAACCCTGGCCTTGGAAGAAAAGGCTGATTTTGGAAGGATTGCCGCCCAGACCGCTAAGCAGGTGGTCGTTCAACGGCTTCGCGAGGCCGAGAGGGAATCAATTGCCGATGAATACAGAAAAATGACCGGTTCTTTAGTTTCGGGAGCAGTTCAGAGAAGGGAGGGCCGGGCGGTTTATCTTGATATTGGCCGCACCCTTGGCCTCCTGCCATTTTTAGAGCAGAGCCTATTGGATGATTATTCGGTTGGCCGAAGATTCAGAGTTTTAATTTTATCAATTGATGAAACGCCCAAAGGGCCGATGATTATTTTATCCCGTTCCCACCCCAGACTTTTAGAAAAACTTTTTGAATTGGAAGTTCCTGAAATTTCAGCCGGATCGGTTTTGGTTAAGGGGGTTAGTCGTGAAGCTGGTTTCCGTTCAAAAATAGCAGTAGCCTCAAAAGAATCTCACGTTGATCCGATAGGCTCTTTGGTAGGGCAGAAGGGGATAAGAGTTCAGACCGTGATCAATGAGCTTTCAGGCGAGAAAATAGACATCATTGAATGGTCGGATGACCCGGCGAAATTTATTGCCAACGCCTTGTCCCCGGCCAAAGTTTTAGATGTTAAAATTTTAAGCCAGGATAAAAAGTATGCCTTGATTGAAGTAGCCGAAGACCAGTTTTCTCTGGCTATAGGCAAACGAGGCCAGAATGTTCGTTTGGCCGCCAAACTAGTCGGCTGGAAAATAGATGTTCGTTCGCCAAAAGAAGAAATGAAAGCCGAGGAAATAGAAAATCAAGAATCAAAAAATGAATTACAACCTCAAGAAAATTAATTCATATGAATTGGAGCTTTTAGTCACTCTGGATAAAAATGATTTAGAGTATTACATCAAAGAAGCTCAAAAATATTTAGCTAATGATCTGAAAATTAAAGGTTTTAGACAGGGGAAAGTTCCAACCGAAATCGCTAAAGACAAGCTTGATAAAAAAGAAGTTTTAGAAATTTCTTTTGATATTGCTTTTAAGCAAAGTTTTTCTGATGTTTTAATGAAAGAAAAATTCGAGCTGATTAGCGCCGACAAATTTGAAGTAAAAGAAAATTCGGCTGAGAAGATGCTTTACACTGTATTATTGATGATTTTCCCGGAGCTTAAACTCGGAAACTATAAAAACATCAAAATTGAGAAGAAAAGTGTTTCGGTTTCTTCAGAAGAAATTGAAAAAACCGTAGAATTCATAAAAAACTCAAGAAAAATAAATGATGTTGTGCCTGAATTAAATGATGATTTTGCAAAGAGTCTGGGAAATTTTCAAAATTTAGCTCAACTGAAAGACAGTATTGGCGATGGCTTAAGACAGGGGAAAGAAGCAAAAGAAAAGCAAAGAATTCAGTCCATAATTTTAGATAAAATCGCGACGGATACAAAAATTGAAATACCGCCAATTTTAATTGACCGTCAGCTGGATCAAATGATGCTTGATCTTGATGCTGACTTGCATCAGCAGGGGATGGAACTCGGTTTGTTTTTGGCCAAAATTAAAAAGACCAGCGATGAATTAAGAAACGAGTGGAAACCAAAAGCAGAAGGCTTGGTTAAAAAAGCCCTGATCCTTAAAGAAGTAGCCAAAAATGAGAATATAAAAGTTGAAGCTGAAGAAGTAAAAGAAAAAATCAGTCAGTTTGTGCAGAATTTTGGCACCATTGAGGAAGCCGAAAAGAATATTGATTTAGCAAAACTGTCCGATCAAATCGGGCAAGTACTGCTCAATCAGAAAGTTTTGGAGTTTCTCGAAAAAGAAGCAAAGTAGCCTATTTCACAAGTTCCAAATACTTTGTTCTAGATTTTAGTCCAAAATAACCCGCAAAAGGGGTGACATTCTGTGTCTGTTGCCATCTCAAAACTGCATCTTTTGTTTTAACTCCAAAGTAAGTGCTCTCATTGCCAAAAGAACCAAGACCAGAAGTAGAAACTGTAAAACCTTTTGAGTTCAAATATTTTTGCAGACATCTGACATCCTCTCCAGTTAGACCAAGATAAAGATTTCTGGCGAAATTGCAGGATGCCTGAGCAGGTAATTGGCTGGTTTGTCCAATCAAACTGTTTATTCGATTTTGCAATTCTGCAATCTTAGCTGAAATGACTGCAATTTTTTGACTTGGACTTAAAGAATTAAAGTTAGGAGGTAGAAGAGTTGTAGGAGCAATTGGTGTAGCAGGGATAGACGTAGGTGCAGATGGAGTAACAGGAGTATAACCACCGCCACCGCCACCGCCAGAACTTCCTCCTCCTCCACCACCACCTCCGCCGCCAGAAGAAGTAGGAGTAGGAGTTGGAGTTGGAGCAGTTTCGGGAGCTGTAAAACTTACGTTGGCTGGATCAGAATAATTTTCCTGGTCATCAAAGATAAACAAAGAATAGTAATAGAGAGTACCGGGAGTAACATTATTATCAGTGTAGGTATTAGCAGTTATTCTGGCAATTTCTAAATTCGGATCATAACTATTGACGAAGCTAGTTGTGGATCGAAGAATAGTCACTCCGACATAGCCGGGGAAGCTCGGTTGAGACCAGTTCAAGATGATGGAACCGGGAGTGGCTGTGATAAGTGAAATAGCTGGAGGCTTGGGTCTGATCTCAAAGGTGACATTATCGGATGTGCCGATAATGTTGGAAGCTTCTGACGTTACTTTTAAATTGTAAAGGTCTGGAGCTAGTAGGGGGAGAACGATAGTATGAACGGTGGTTGGAGTGGAGTGTGTGGGCGATACTAGACCATAAGAAATAGTGCGTCCGTAATCCGCTCGGGAAGTTCCCGGAATGTTGGTGGACCAGGTAATGGTAGCTAGACCTTGCTTGATTGAAATGTTCAGATTGGAGATAGCCGGAGTGGATGGAGAGACGGTGATCGGCGAAACTTTAATATAATTTAAATCTAGATACTCTGAATCAACAACAACTCTCACGACTTGCTGGCCAGCAGAGAGGATTACATCAGTCCCAATAGTCTGATAAGCAGTATCCCACGCTCCGGTCAAAGGAGCAGTAAGAATTCCTGTCTTATCAACGCCATTGAATTCAACATGGACTTTGCCACTGGTTAAGGCGGAGGCAACCCTTAAATCAAGTCGATAAGTACCACTCGTGGATAAATTAGCTGTATATTCAAGCCATTCGCCAGTTCTCATCCATCCCACCGCATATCCTCCTTCGGTATCTGTAGAGTTTTTAATGTCAACTGATTCAGAGGAACGAAATTGAGTATTTCCTATATTTCCTACGCCTATGTCGTGAAAAGCTATACCTTCGCCACCTCTATCAAAGTGTTCCCCTTCTATTGTGCCTGGTAAGATAGCTGGCTGACCAAAGTAAGGAACTTGAACCGCTGGCGCTGATGTTGGAGTAGGTGCTGGTGTTGGTATCGGTGTAGGTGTAGGGGTAGGGGTTGGAGGGAAGGTAGGTGAGAGAGTTGGAGAAGGAGCGGCAAAATTTGGAATATAGACTTCGGTGAAGGCAGTCTGGCCTTGGGGTTGTATTGCTATGTACATACCCGCTGAACTTTCCGCCATATTGGGTGAAGCCCAGAAAGTTCCAGTATAAGCGTTGCCCGGATTCTGCGCGGTGCCTCCGCTGGTGCCAAGAGTGCCAAAAGCAGAACCCTTCATGGAACTGGTGTGATACCGAACATTGTAAGTTAGGGTTTGATCCTTTGGCGCCGCCCAAGTAACTTCGTATCGCGCGCCACTGTAAAGAGAAGCAATGGAAGAGACATAAGAATCGGGCTCGCCTTCAACCTTGGCGAAGGTGTAATTATCAAAATAGCAAGTTGCATTGGAAAATGCCGACGAACCATTTTGCGTATCAAGATAGAATAAAGTCAGACCATCAAAGTAGTTAACGCCCGGAGCCGAGGGATTTTCCGGCCAGTTTATATTTGGATCATTGCTAACTTGATGCTGGGGTACGCGATTTAGTTCAATCTGTACCCAGCGATTTGCATACCAATTCGGATTTAAGAGGTGATAATAGTGGGCTCCTTGCCAGGCAGGGTCTGAGGAATTATGCGGTTTTATGTAAGTGCCGACTTGAAAATTGTCCGAACCAGTTGAATTTCGAGTAACATTTACATTACATTTTGCGTTAAACCGCAAACGATTAACATTAGGGTCCCAGACACCGCTTTTTATCCAACTTTGAGCATACCCTTGAGGAAACGAATACCCACCGTTTCTGGGAAAAAAATCATGGTAGATGCCGCTGTTCGGCGCGCCAGTGATGACTTTAAGCTGTCCGTTCTCTAAAGTCAGCGTCTGCGAGTCACCCTCGCCTTGATAAGCAAACCACAAATTGCCGCCATCGCCGTTGATACGCATGGAAGAGAAATCCTCTAAAAGAATAGCTCCTGATGGCAGAGGGGTAGGGGTAGGAGTTGGTGTTGGAGTTGGAGTTGGAGTTGGAGTTGGTGCGGGAGGAGGTGGAGTCGGAGATGATTGAATCACGCTGATTTTTATCGGAGCATTTTCAATTGTCCTATTGCCGGCATTATCCAGAACATGAATTCCATACCAGTAAGTACCGATATTTAGAGTATTGGTTGTACTTGAAATCCAGAAACTACTGCCTGACGAAGAATTTACTGAACCAACATTATCCCAAGTACATTCAGTTTTAATTGAATCATTGCAATTTGATGTATCAAACGGCGCTCTTTGAATTTCAACTCTGCTCAAATATGAACCTCCGGTATCAAATATGTTCCAGGACACAGTAACTGTGCCGTTGGTTGCAGTGGTTATTGTTCTTGGCTGGACATCCCAGGAGATGATTGTTGGACGGGTAGTGTCGGGAAGAGGAGCAGGGGTGGGAGTGGGAGTTGGTGTGGGTGTGGGGGTCGTACCTCCGAATTCATATGCGCCGATATCGCAGGTAGGACCTTGCGGTCTTGCGTTACCATCTTTGTCTGTCGCCGGACAGCTTGTATTTGTCCCTGTATTTATCAATCCCGAGCTGCTTTGTAAACGAAGATTGGTTGAAGAAATGAATAACGGATCGGCTTGAACTGCTGTTGGTTCGTAGTTTGTGACATTTGCTCGTGTATACGAATTGCCTCCGCTTGTGTAAATTACCTGGTCGCTGGAATTCATTGCCCAATAAGTGTTGTGATCGTGGATATGCGATACTCCGCCCTTCAGCATTACATCGCATCGCCCATTGCCGTTGCATGATCTGCCGGATGTTGACAGGTGTCCGCCCAGCGCATTATTGCGGAAAGTGACGGGTTGATTGACTTCCATGATATTAATTCCCGCGCCGCCAAGATAATCAAAACTGTTATTAATAACTACATTGCCGGTCATTGGAGTATGTCCGGCATCCGACATAGAAATTCCAAATACGTCTGCAGACGACGGGCCATGTTGAGCCGGCCACGTGGCGTCGGAGCCAAACATCGAATTGTGGCAGATGTTGTTTCGAATAATTCCGTTGCGCACCGCGCCGTTCGGAACAGACCGCTGGGGCTGATATGATATGCATGAACGAGTCCTGTTGCCGGCAGCTGTATTGATATAGCCAAAATCATAAACTTCGTTGCCTTCTGTAATGACATTGTTGGACTCTCCGATATCGGTAGATGACGTAACGCTAATTCCCGTTGCAAAAGTAGTCCTCACAATGTTGTTGCGGACAATACAGTCGTTGCAGTTTTTAAGAATAATGCCAAAGCCAAGATTGTTTTGTCCGAGATCGCCTTCATCCACCCAAGCCGCTCCGGTGTATTCAACGAGCGAGTTTTCAATTATATTGTTGGAAATCTGAACACCGGGCCATTGGCCGCCCGGCCCGCCGCCGTAAAATTGGACTCCTTCACCCATTGCCTCCCGACAGACTCCGTTGCGGAAGGTTATGAAATCACCGTCGCTGACACGGAAGCAACTGCCATAGTCACTACCGCCGTGGGCCACGAATCGGAGGCCGTCGAAGGTGAGATGCTGCGCATCGCCTTCGATACGCGTGCCATAATAGCCATACTTGACGTAGAACGCGCCGCCATTTGGGTTTTTTCTGACAGTTATCCAACTGGCTGGACCGGCCACGGCAATGGGATAAGAAGCGCAGTCACCGCCTTGGCAGGACATATGGATATCAGCGTTATTGGCATTACTGTTGTCGGGTAGACGAATACTGACAGTTTTGGAACTGCCGTTATAACTGAATTCTCCGGGTTGCAGACCGGTGCAGGAACCGCCTGACCTCAAACGCAGTCTTTTTCCCGGGTCATCAGGTCCGGAAGGATTTACCCAGATTTGATTTGTATCCTGACTTCCTGCATTTAGAGAGGTTGTCTGCCAGGCATTGGTTCCGCAGGCCGTCCATGTGATTGAATCCATATCAGCGTCTGTGCCGTCAAGAATTACCGTTTCGCCCGGATAGTTTTCAATGATGATCGGATCCGTTTGAGTCCCTGATATTTTTAAAGGCAGGACTGTATTTTTCTGACCATCTATCTGACAGGGACTTTGAAACCCATTGTACAAATTGCGGTATGTGCCGTCGCGAAGAACTATAGAGTCGCCGGGTTGATAGGTTTGCGCATTAAGAGCATAGAATAAATTTTTGTATGGATCATCGATGGTGCCACTGCCTCCGGCTGAAGTGCAGTTTGTAGATAAATCATCAACATAATAAGTAGTGCCTATACTTTTAGCAGAAAAAGGAAAGCCAAATTCTAAAACCGCCAAAGTCAAAATCAGCAGGGATAATGGAACTATTGTTTTAGTGACTTCTATTTTCATCTAATATTATTTTAATATTAATTTATAGTTATTCATAATATTTTGTTGATAATAAATAAAACTTATTGGTATTGACTATTTGATACTGATTATTATTAGGAGGAGTTTTTAAAAACATACTATTAAACTTTATATAATTTTTATTGCTGATACTTTAAACCTTTTATATAATTTAATAATCTTCTGCCATTCTGATTACTATCTGATAAAACTGACAAGATAGTGACAATATCGAGCTATGGATTTGATTTTTGCTGGCCTCCGAATCCGGCGAATGTAGACGGTTTGAACTGGTTATTGTATTCGGTTTTGATCCAGGCGGCGGAACGGACGGAGTTGGAGATGCGGACTTCATCGATTTTACCGTTCCAATAAGCAAACCCAGCATAATCATCCCCTCCGCCGATTCCATTATTCGTGCCAAACTCGGTTTGCGTCCCGGTGTTGTCTATATTATCATATGCTTCTTCTGTGCCATTAAGATATATTGGCCAGGCAGTGGCGTCAGTCCCCGGAATAACCCAAGTCGCATATCGCCAAATATTTGATTCCCTTCTAAAACTTGTATGTGCGACTCTGAATTTTGCGCCAAGATCAGATTGTAAGCCGTTGTTATTGGGAGCTTGATTATTTGAAATCTTAAATTTAGGAGCAGTCGCAAAATCCGCCGCATTGCCAAAAAGCATATCATTTTCGCCACTTGATATAGATGCTGTATTAAACCATAAGCTGACGGTGTACGGGGGAGTAATCGCCGACAGGTCGCCTATGGATATATAGTCGTTGCTTCCGTCAAAGTCCAACCCAAACCCAATCTTAGAATTAACTTGATCACCAGCAGTCATTGAACCGTTTGAATCTCCATTTTGAGTATTAGAGGTTGAGTCGCAAACTTCAAAAGTTGAGCAGTTGCTTACTGCCGGATTCTCTTTCATGTGCCACACCCCTTTGTAATTCGCATCCCATACCCCGGTCACATTCTGGTTCGTCGCTCCAGAACTGGGCCCACCATAATATACATACAGGATCGTATCAGCAGAAACAGAGAGAGTCGGCACTTCAACCCAAGAAATCAGTTCTCCCGAAGACGAAGCATATTTTTCAATCTCATGGTCAAGCTTGGTTGTTCCGTCAGACGAGGTGAAGACAAAATCGCCTCCTCCTCCGGTTATGCCAGCAGATGAAGAAGCCACATTTCCTCCGAAAGAAGTGTGTTTGAAATCAAGATCAGTTCTTGATACTAAAAGCGGGAAATTAGAATGATTGCTTGTCCCGGATACTTTATTCTTGTCTATGGTTATCTTCTTTCTGTAAGACCAGTTATTGCCTGAAGCGGAATACCAGCCCGGAGTGGTGTCGGTGGAGGTGGTGGTTTTGCCTATCCTGGTGCCTCCTTTTGATACAAACATTGGATCTAAAAGGCCGTAGCCGCCATTTTGGCCGATTGCCTCTACCCAGAACTCGCCAGTGCTTCCAACCGGAAAACTTATTTTTAATTTCAAATATGCGGTCTGGCCGGCCGGAATTTCAATCTGGCTCCCGCCTTTTATTTCCTGCTCGCCGGGAATCAGTTCTCTTTTCTTCAAAGCATTTTTAAGCAGTTCTTCGTTTATTTTTATGTTGCTTTTGAAAAGCGTGAGGAGTTCCCAGTCATTTCTATTTCTTTGTTCAAGCGTTTCCAGCTGGGGCCCGCTTTCTCCCTCGGGAGTTTTGGGGAAATAGAACAGGACCACTGACTTTTCCGGTTTTTTAGTTGTATTGGTGATGCTTGCATATATGTCAGCCGAATCCTCGCCTTCGTAAATTTCACTGTCGGTTTTTATTATTAACGTCTCATCTTTATTTTCGTCGGTGTGGGAGAATTGAATAGTTCGTTCGTCAAGAACCAAAGAGACAACTTCAAGATTGCCGTCTGGTTTAGAAAACTTTAAAAACCAAATTATCGCTAATAAAACTATTGCGGCGATTGTGGTTATTGGAATTATTTTTTTATGATTTAAATTCATGATTTAAGATTTCAAATTATGGGAGTGGGTTCGGGAGTGGGTGTTGACTCCGGAGTTGGGTCAGGTGTAGGAGTCGGCGTAGGTGTAGGTTCTGGTGTTGGAGGCGGAGTTGGGTCAGGTGTTGGTGTAGGAGTAGACATCAAGGTCTGGTTTATTGTTGCACTCTTGCTTTCGCCGCAAATGCCGGCAGTAGTCACCATTATTCCGTTTTCAAAACTTATACAGTAAGGATCGTCGGTAACTTTATCGTAAATAGTAATGCCGTCTTTCACTTCAACCGTATCAAAGATTCCTTTGACGGTTTGAATTATTCCCTTTTCAAAGACGATATCAAATGCCTCTTTTATAAATGTAAGTAAATAGTCCAGAAGCGGATCCAGCCCTTTTTCCACCTTTTGAGCGGTATCGATTTTAGCTTCGGACGGCGGTGGCACCCAGTAGCTCAAATTTATAAAACTAAGAGCCTTACCATAAGAAACAGAGGCGCTTCCGCCAAAAGAATCTGAAGCCAAAACACTGAAATCAAGCGAGGATGAAGTAATCGGTTCAAGAGCAATACCGACAACAATTCCGGGTCTAATAGCTTTTGCGGCAATACCCAAAATAGAGCTTGGCGCCAATCTATCTCCTTCTTTAACGGGTCCGTTCTCAAGAGACACTTTTACCGGAACCCGGCCGGACAGAACCACCGCCACTTTTTTAACGCTCCGCGGATCTGGGTTTCCCCTTAAACCGCCAAGAAGAACTCCGGGTTTGTCGGTAATAACGCCCATTGGCAATCCGTCTTTGTTTGATTTTTTCACAAATTCAAATTGATATTTATCGCTTGATTCTGACGATAAATCGGCCGGGGCAGGCAGATAATGAGGCATGACAACATCGCCGGCCTCAATTGAACTATCTGTCGTCGGAAAATTTTCAGCTAAGTCGCCTATATCAACGCTTACATTAGAAGAATAGATCGTGCCGGCCGCCCTACTGGCGTCGCCGCAGTCGGTAGTGGAGGTCTCGCCGTCGTCAACACAAAGAGCGCCGGTGACCCATACCCCCCCATTGCCGAAGAATTTTGACAAACTGGCTATGGGGTTAAATTTTGTAGGTCCGACAAGAAGCGTGTGCGATATTGAAGCGATTCCAAAGACCTCAAACCCGACAGATTTGGTTGACAAGGCAGATATTCTTGTTTCTGAATCAAGGGTATTAATCTGGAAAGAAATGGAGGCCGAGGGAAAATCCGGGCCGGTTACCGTAAATGCCGAAATTGACGCTATGCTAACCAAAAGACCGCCCTCGTCGCTAAATTTGGAAAGCACTGTGCCGCCGGAACTTTTTAATTCAAGCAGGGGACCGGTCTGGGCCGGACCGCCGGTAATCGTGAGCCCGGAATTTGTCGATGAAGCGGTCGTGTCAACCACAAAAATATCATCATAAACGCCACCGGTATCAGTGACTACTAAAGAACGCGTGTTATTATTTGAAATTCTGAAAAAAGAGTCGAATTGGGCAGTGGCGTTTACTTCCAAATCTCCGGAAATTAACAAGTCATTTGTAGTGGAGATGAAGTTTGTATATCCGGTGTCAGCCGTTCCAAATCTTGAATACGCGGCTGATGAGTAACCGCCCACTTGCAGGGTATTGCCGGTGAGTAAGTAAGAAGCAGAAGCAGTGCCTTGGACTTCAAGGACAGTGGAAGGAGCGGCTGTCCATAAACCCAGCCTGCCGGAATCATCAAAGATGAATTTAGTCACTCCATTGTCTTGGATTAGAAAGTCGCCGGTAGAATCAAGATTAAAAGAAAGCTGGCTGGTTCCAAAAGTGATGTCTGTAAAAGTATCCAAACTCATTGAAGCTACGAGTTCATCAAAGTCCAAAGAGTTGGAAGCGGCTCCTCCGGAGTCGGTGGCGCAGTCCCAGTCATTAGCCCCGGTCTTTTTTAGAATTTGGCCGTTAGAACAAGTCACCCCGTCAGGAGCAATTTCTCCGTAGAAAGA
>MHXE01000009.1:0-2688 GCA_001824375.1 Parcubacteria group bacterium RIFCSPHIGHO2_02_FULL_40_12
TTATCTATTTCAGAAGGACTATCCATCATCGGATCCCTCGCGTCGCCGGTTTTGGGGAAAGCGATGACTTCGCGGATATTGGGCTCGCCTTGAAGAATCATCAGTAAACGGTCAATTCCCGGAGCAATCCCCCCATGCGGCGGAACGCCGTATTCAAAAGCAGTCAATAAATGTCCGAAATCTTTCTTGGCTTTCTCTTCATCCATTCTTAGAAGTTTAAAAACTTTCATTTGCAATTCTGAATCAGTAATTCTGATGCTTCCGCTCGCCAACTCGTACCCGTTGCAAACCCAGTCGTATTGAGTGCTTATCATTTTTAACGGGTCGGTATCTATCAAATCAATACTCCCTTCTTTTGGTTGAACAAACATATGATGAACCGGCTGAATCTCTTTTGTACTTGTATCAAGTTCAAAACTCGGAAAATCAACAATCCAAGCAAAAGCTACTTCATTTGGATCATTTTTATCTTCTCTTAGGTCTGGTTTATCACTGCCATACTTCTCCATTGCTTCTTTGAAAGGAATCTTAGGCCACGGAATCTTCATTTTTCTATCAGGATAAAGTTCTTTCATCATAACTACTATCATATCTTCAACTAAAGACATTATAATATCGGGAGTAATAAATGACATTTCTATATCCAATTGGGTATGTTCCGGCTGTCGATCTCCGCGCGTATCTTCATCTCTAAGAGCTCTGGCAATTTGAAAATACTTCTCTACTCCGGCAACCATTAAAAGCTGTTTGTACTGCTGGGGTGATTGAGGAAGAGCATAAAATTTTCCTGGGTATAATCGCGAAGGCACGACATAATCTCTCGCTCCTTCCGGAGTTGACTTGGTTAAGATAGGAGTTTCTACTTCAATAAAATCGCGGTCGTTCAGATAATCGCGAATAAACTTAATCAATCTATGGCGCATTATTAAATTATTCTTTAAGCGCTTCCGTCTTAAATCAAGATAGCGGTATTTCAAACGCAGTTCTTCATCAATTTCATGGCCAGAAGTATCCAAAGGGAAAGGCGAAGTTTCCGATTCGCTTAAGACGTTGATTTCTTTAACTTTCATCTCCACTTTGCCGGTCTCGATTTCCGGATTTTCCATCCCTTTGGGCCGCTCGGCCACCTCGCCTTTGACCGAAATAACCCATTCGGGCCTTAGAGTTTCGGCAATTTTATAAAGTTTGTCGTCTTTGGGTGTAAAAACAAGCTGACAAATTCCGGAGCGGTCTCGCAAATCAATAAAAATAATCTTGCCGTGGTCGCGCCGGACATTAACCCAGCCAAAAAGCTCAACCGTCTTCCCTACTTTATCTTTAATTTCATTAATCCAAATATTCTTCATATCCTTTCAGTTATTCCTTGATTTAAATTTTTAAAACAGATATTGCTTAAAAATTTCTTAATGCTCCAGCCGGCAGTTTTAAGAGCCCTCGGAATTAACGAAGTTTCCGTCAGACCCGGTAAAGTATTCAACTCCAAAATATAGACCTTGCCGTTCTTGACTAAAAAATCTGCACGGGAATAATCTTTACAGCCTAAAATTCGATGAGCTTTTACAGCCATTTCCTGGATTTCTTTGGTTAAGTGTTCGCTTATCCGGGCCGGAGTTATTTCTTCAGCAGCCCCGGGTTTATATTTGGCTTCGTAATTAAAAAAATCGTATCCCTGGCCAGGAATTATTTCAGTCACGGGCAAAGCTAAAGCTTCGGTAATGCCATTAACCCTTCTTTCAATCACTCCACAGGTAAATTCGCGGCCGTGGATATATTCTTCTATTAAAATCTCGGGGTCGTATTTAAAAGCATTTTGAATAGCTCGGTTTAATAAATTTTTTCTTCGGATTACCGAAACGCCGACTGACGAACCACGAGAGCACGGTTTTACCACTACCGGCATTTTTACCAGTTTATTAATGAAGAATTTTAACTGCGATTTGAAATTCTCATCTTCTTTAACAAACAAAGTCTTCGGCGTTTTAAAACCGTTAGCTGAAAAAAACTGCCTGCTTTTAGCTTTATTCATTGCCAAGGCCGAAGCCAAAACGCCGGAACCGGTATAAGATGCACCGTACGACTCAAGAATGGCCTGAAGACGGCCATCTTCACCAAATTCGCCATGAGTGGCTAGAAAACATAAATCAAGGCTTTTAACCGCTTTTTCAAGCTTAGCGTAACGACCATTTGTCCAAACTTTTCCGTCACGCAAAATTTTTATTTTTACCGGCTCAAAAAGCCGGCTGTCAAGATTTTTAAGAATATTCTCGCCGCTTGCCAAAGAAACTTCATACTCGCTCGACGGCCCACCCATAATCACGCCGACCCTGATTTTTGAACTTAAATTATCAGCCATTTTAGACATCCCAGTTAGTAGATTAACAGAGTTTTAAAAATAAAAAAAGCCCAGTTAATACTGGCATTAATTCAAAAATATGTTATTATACGAATCATACCGCCCCTAGCTCAATTGGCAGAGCAGCTCCCTTTTAAGGAGAAGGTTCCGCGTTCGATTCGCGGGGGGCGGACAAACTATTCTTTTTTCACTGCTTCTAACGCCTTCCTCACCCCAACCAAATCCGGCTCAATTATTTTTCTTTTAAAATTTTCCGGTTCTCGCTTGGATAATTCTCCAAGAGAAAGAACCTTTTCTTTATTGCTTATAGATCCGCGATCTTTCAATATTGGCGA
>MHXE01000009.1:2747-24002 GCA_001824375.1 Parcubacteria group bacterium RIFCSPHIGHO2_02_FULL_40_12
TTTTTTCAACTGCCACCCTTGAAATTCCATACCTACTTCTGGAAGTTTCAATAATTTTTTCTTTGACTCCTCTTTCTTTTTCCAATGGAATCGGCGGCAAAGTCATTGCTGAAAAAGGCCGCGAAGAAATTCCATCAACTAGAAGCTTCAAATAAACATTATAATTAGGCAGATTAACCATATCAATCGCCACTAGCTCCGGCCCAAATTGCGTCTCCAAAAATTCAGCATCGATGGCTCCCACTCTGAATGAAAGCATAGTCCCGACATTGCCAAAAATAGCATCTCGGACCCGAGTAGAATTTTCGGTGACCAACTGCCCGATATACTGGTGTGAAATTATCAAAGCCAGTCCGTATTTCCTTGCTTCCGAAAGAATAGTGGCGAAGGCATCGGTGGCAAAACTTTGGAATTCATCAACATGGAGAAAAAAAGGGTGCCTTTTTTCCATCGGAGTCCTGATTCTTTCCATGGCCGTAAGCTGAATCTTGGTTATCAGCATTGCTCCAAGCAAAGCTGAATTATCTTCACCGATTAACCCTTTTGACACATTAACTAAAAGAATTTTTCGATTCTCTATTATGTCTTCAATATCTAAAGTACTTTTTGGCTGACCAACAATATTCCTTATCATTTTAGTAGCCAAAAACTGACCAACTTTATTTTGAATCGGAACAATGGCTTCATTTCTAAATCTTGGTTCCCACGACTCGTATTCAGCAGTCCAAAATGCCCTTACCACCGGGTCCTTAATATTACCGACTATTTTCTTCCGGTATTCTTTATCAACTAAAAGCCTCGGAATATCCATTAAAGTGGCATCTGGTGTGTCTAGAAGAGCCAACACGCAGTTATTTAAAATATATTCCATTCTGGCAGACCAGACACCGGCCCATATTTTTGTAAAAATTGCCATCAGGCCTGAAGCAACCAGATGTTTATGTTCCGGATTTTTAACTTCCAAAATATTGAAGCCAATCGGATATTCCGTATCAACCGGATTAAAATATATGACATCTTCGGCTCGCTCTATTGGAATTAAAGAAATAAGTTCATCGACGAATTCGCCGTGAGGATCAATTACCGCCAAGCCTTGACCGGTCTTTATATCCTGAACCGCCAGATTCTTCAAAAGAGTCGTTTTTCCGGTTCCGGTCTGGCCGATAATATACATATGCTGAAGCCGGTCTTTTTCTTTAATGCCAAAAATCCGGTCTTGCCCCCGGAAATTAGTTTTAGCAAAATAAGTAATGTTGCTGTCCATAGTTTAAAAAGGAATGTAGCCGGGAGGGCTTACTTTCTTGCTCTCAACCCTATCCAAAGACGGCGCGGTCAAAACAACATTGGTCGGCGGATGATAAAGAGTCGCCAACTCTTCTGTATTCAGGATTGAAATCGAAGACTTTTTATCTAAATTAATCCGATTAGAATCGTTCAGACGACCTAAAAAAGTCGCTTCCGGAATATACCTTTGAATGTATCTGGCCAAAAGCCTCCTCTTTTTATTTTTAGTTCTTCTGCCAACTAAAATAAAAGGCCATCGCCACCATTTGGCTTTGGTAAAAGTATCAATATTAAAAGCAAAATAGTTTAAATTTGTGCTGTATTGATTAAAATAACCAGTTAAACTTCTAAATAAATTTTTATCAAATATGTCTTTGGGAGCAATATAAACGGTTCTGACTATAGTTTCAAAACCCTGTTTTGATATTTTTCTGCTGATTGATTTTAATTTTTCTTCTTCAGCCGGAGTCATTAAAGAAAAACTGAAAGATGGCATCCCGGCCGGTCCGGGCCTTGGCTTTGATGCAAGTTTTTCTTTAATGACTTCCATCACTTTTTCTCCTTCTTTTCGCCATTCCGGATCTGCTGGCCTGATTACAAGCTGGATCCAAGCCTTTTCTTCGGGCCGTAAACGATTCATTGTCTCAAGAATCATTGAAATCGGATCAATTATTCTTTCCTCCCCGCCCTTTTCCTCAAAACTCATGTAAGTATTGATCGGATTTGGAGCAGGATTTTTTAAATTTAGTTCTACTCCGAATAAATCATAACCAATCCTCTCAAAATCATCAAAAGAATCAGGAACTTGTAAAACATAGTCATTGGCGCCAACTATTTCTATATCCGGATATTGGGCATAGAGCATTGATTCAATCAAATGCCTCATCTTTTTTGGTACCCGGACATAGAAATTAACTCGGCCGCCAGAACCAATAATTTCAAAGCTGTACCAGCGGGTGACTTCGCCGTCTATATATTTTTCTTTCCAGCCCGAGGGCGTATTGAAAAGCGTCCACAAGGAAATAAAAAATTGATCCATTGCTTTGGGTCCCTTTTCAACTTCCCGGGGAATTCTAATTTCAAAAATATCCCACTCTATTTTACTTTTAAATTTAGATTGAGAATAAAAAAGAAGAGCATCTTGAGCAATTAAAAAAATAATAAAAACTAAAATCGGTAAAAATGCCCATTTATAAGGAGCAATAAAAGAAAATATAAATTTTAGATCTTCAAAAGTCTGAAGGAGAAGCTTAAAATCCAAAAATTCCATTACCAATAGTATACCTTATTCATTAAGAGCGTAAAGCCCTTTTTCGTCTTTCTTGAAGAATTTCCTGTCCTGAAGATTCAAAACAATAGTATTGGGCTTAACAAAGCGTATTTCGGCAGTTTTAGCGATTATTTTGTCTTTTTCCATTGGTCCGTGTTTTTTTAAGAGAGTTGTCAAAACGTCCTTTACTGTTCCGGCCTCATAACCCCAATCTGAAAGAGCGTACAACCCCCGACCAACCAAAACAAATCTCTTATCTTTAATAAGTTCATTATGAACAGTCTGAATATTGGCTTTTTTTAAATCAAATTTGTAGCTGTTAATCGATATAGCAATATCCCTAAAATGCAACGGCTTACTGTTCCTTTTAAGAACGAGATAAGCCTTATCCTTTATCCCTTTCGGCCTTATTTCAGTCCAGTTAGCCAAGCCGAATTCGCCGAAAATATTTTTCCCGATTTTCTTGGATAAACTTAAATTAGACAAAATAATTTTTTTATCATTGATACTTTCTTGAGTCGTTTTATTGAAAAACGAAATAATGCCTGCTTCTAGAATAACCGAGTCTTGCTTCTTTATCGCCTGAATAAGCTTAATCACCGTTTCTTTAGCTTTACTTTCATAAAACGGATCTTTAAGCGTCCAAAAGCTAAAATAGTCGTCGTCTTCCGGATGAAAATCGAAAACGCTTGAAACAGTCATTAAAAAAACCAAGGCCGCATTGACTTTGTTATACTGGTGGGAGCCGGAAAATTCATGAAACAAAAAATCCTGCCTAGCTACATTACCGTAGCTTTGGACAATATCTTTGATTTTTAAAACCTGCTCTTTGAGATTAAAGCCGTTAAAACTTTTTCTAAACTCTCTTAAAGAAGCTTCTTCAATCTGACGAACTCTCTCGCGGGTGATCTTGTATTTTTTTCCGATAGATTCTAAAGTTTCAACGCTGCCGGTCTTTAAGCCAAAACGCCTGGAAATTATATCTTGGCTTCGGGAATTAAGAGATTTCAAAACCTCTAAAATGGAATCGACGAAATTGTTTTTTTCTTGCTCATTTAGCATTTAAAAGCTACAATAGCACTTACGATAAACTATGTCAATAACTAGGCTGAAAGGCAAAAAGATAGCTATCTTGGGGCTTAGACGCGAGGGTTCGTCCACTTTAAAATTACTTAAAAAAAATAAAATAAAAGCGGACGTTTTGGATGTTAAATTTGATAAGAGCTATATTGACCGAATTAAAAATTACGACATCATTTTCCGGACTCCCGGATTTCCAAGAATTCACCCAGCTCTTATTGCAGCTGAAAAAAACGGCACTATTATTTCAAGCCATATCAAATTATTTTTTGATTTGTGCCCTGCAAGAGTAATTGGCATTACCGGGACTAAAGGCAAGACAACTACTGCTTTTTTAATCTATGAAGTTCTAAAAACTAAATTTCATAAAAAAGTTTTTATTGCCGGGAATGTAGGCAGTCCGGCATTGGATATTTTGCCAAAACTAAAAAAAGACTCAATTGTTGTTTTGGAACTGTCGAGTTTCCAGCTTCAGGATTTACATAAGAGTCCGGATGTCGTCGTAATCACAAATCTGACGCTTGATCACATGGATCCTTCTGGAAAATTTGCACCTTCAACTCATCAAAGTGCCAAAGAATATTTTGACGCCAAAATGAATATTCTTAGACATCAAGGCAATAATGATTTCTCTATAATCCATCCTTCGCTGAAAAATAAAACCAGACATATCGGCCAAGGTAAAAAAAATTACCCTGTTCCCCTGCTCGTAGAAACTAAATTAAGAGGCAAGCATAATCTTGAAAATATCGCTTTGGCCGTTGCGGTCGGAAAAATTTTCAAAGTTCCCCAAAAAAATATTTTGAAAGCAGTCAAAAATTTTAAAGGCATTAAACATCGCTTAGAATTTGTTAAAAAAATAAATGGCATCTCTTTCTATAATGACTCAGCGGCAACTAATCCGGATGCAACGCTCGCAGCCTTAAAGTCTTTTAAAGAATCGATTCATCTAATTTTGGGCGGCTCTGACAAGGGGCTGGATTATAAAAACTTAGCTGGATATATTTCTAAATCTAAAAATATAAAAACTATAGCCTTAATCGGACAAATAAAAGAAAAATTATACAAAATTTTAAAACCAAAACCAGAACTTGAAATTAAGAAAATAAAAAACTTAAAAGAGGCTGTCTTGACTTTATATAAAAAAGCTGATAAGAACGAAATAGTCCTTATGTCTCCGGCAGCGGCAAGTTTTGATATATTTCAAAACTACGCCGAGCGCGGAAACGAGTTCAGAAAACTTGTGAAACAGTTAGAAAGGTGAAAAAATGGGAATCAACGATGTGATCGTAGTTCAATTTGCAATTGAACACGCACAAGAAATAAAGTCGCTCCTTTTTAAATATGGAAGCATCGTGTACGCGACCAACCATCCCGTCCGAAAAGGAAACTACGTTCAAAAAAAGATCTGGCTTGACCGGCCCGACTCATTGGACGAAGGTGAAACGGGAAGGTATGAAAACCAAGCCAGAGAACTGATACACGAACTGAACCAAATAGGAGAAGTTGTCAGTTCTCAAATCGCCGAATTCCAAGCTCCTTCCCAAGAAGTCCACTTATAAAGTGGACTTCTACTTTTTATGAAACAGCATTAAAATCGGACTGGCCACGAAAATGGAAGAATAAGCCCCAGAAGCAATTCCAATAATCAAGGCAAGGGAAAAATTCTTCAAAGTCGGCCCGCCGAAAATGTAAATCGCGATAACAGCAAAAAGAGTGGTTAAAGTAGTGTTAATAGAACGGACTAGAGTCTGTTTAACGCTTTTATGAACTATTTCATTAAAACCTTCTCCCCTATTTTTTAAAATGTTTTCCCTAATTCGGTCATAAACTACGACTGTGTCGTTTATCGAATAACCCAAAATGGCTAAGGCCGCGGCAATCATCGGAGCATCAATCGCCACACCCCTGAATTTTCCAAGCCAGGCAAAAAATCCGATCGGCAAAAGCAAATCGTGAAGTAAAGCCACAATCGCACCTAAAGCCAAAATCCAAGGACTGATTATTCCGCTGACTTTAAAAAAAACAATCGCCAAATAAACAGAAATCATAATTAATGCTATGCCAATGGCAATAATGCTTTTCCTTTTGAGCTCCGAACCCAAAACCGAACCGATTGAATCAAATTTTTTTTCCTCAAGCTCTCCTGACTTTTTTAATTCAGAAAGAATCTGTTGATGGACTTCTTCTGTTATTTCAGGCATTTTTAAAATCAATCCCCTCTCCCCTGCTTCTGAAATTGAAATTTGGCCAAGATTCAAATTATCTAATTTTTCGCCAATAACGCCTCTTTCGGGTCTATCTTTTAAAAATTCTATTTCTAATAAGGAACCGCCGGTAAAATCAGTGCCTAAATTAAGCCCGTAAACAAAAAACAGGCCGGCTGAAACGACCATCACGATTAGAGAGATTGAAAACATTATCTTGTAGACCTTTGCCATTCTTCTTTTATACCCTTTCTTTTCTTTTCTGCCAAAGCCAGTTCATCTAAAATTCCGTCAATCAACTTGTAATTTCTTGCCTCTTTTAACGTGACCCAGGCAAAATCATCAGTTTCTTCTTCCTGAAGTTTTACCTCTCCGGAAACATAGTCAGCTATGCAAGATATGACTAGCGATGGATTCTTATCTTCATGAACTCTGGCTAAACTGGTTAAATATTCTATATTTTTAATTTCCAGGCCGACTTCATCGCGAACTTCTTTTCTTAAGACATTCTCTAAAACATTATACCAGTTCTAGGCAAACCGAATTAATGCAATATCTTTTCCCGCCCTTCTCTTTCGGCCCATCGTCAAAAACATGGCCCAAAAAATTAATATACGTTATAATATGCTATAGCATATTATAACGTCAAAGCAATATAAATTTAATTATGACTCTTCTAAAATAATTTTCTTTTTAAATCCACCTCGCTCTCTGACTTTTTTCTTTTTTATTGCCTCTAATCTCTTTTTATCAAATTTCTTATAATCTCTAACTGCATCCAGAACTTCCATTATATCGGTAAATTCTTCAATTGTTTCGCTTTTTGAAAATTCTTTGATTTCTTCCAAAAGTTTTTCTTTCAGTTTTCTCCAATACTCTTTTTTATCGGCAATATGGATTTTATATTTTCCGCCTTTCTTTTTTATGATTTCTGGAATTTTATCCCGAACGAGTTTGTTGTATTCTTTCATAATTTATTTCCCATGACACTTTTTATACTTTTTACCTGACCCACACCAGCAAGGGTCGTTACGACCAATCTCTTTTTCTTGTGAATTTTTTACTGCAACCGGCTGCGGCTGCGAAACTGATGGCGCAATTCCAACTTTAAAAATCATATTAACCACCTGATATTTTATTGATTTTAATAACTGTTCAAACATCCCTTGACCTTCAATCCGGTATTCAACCAAAGGGTCGCGCTGGCCGTAAGCCCGGAGATTGACCGAATTTCGAAGATAATCCATTGCTTCCAGGTGATCCACCCAAAGTTCGTCAATCACCCGAAGCAAAACAAACCTTTCAAGTTTTCGCATATTCTCAAAACCTGCTTCTTTTTCTTTCTCTTCATAACGCTCGGTTGTATTTTCTTCTTGGTAGAATTCATTAAAATAGCCAAGAATTTTTTCTTTTAGGCTATCTGAAAGCAAGGCCTCGCGCCGCAGATTATAAATCGTCTCCCGATGTTTATTCATTACATTATCAAACTCCAAGACATATCTCCTGGCGTCAAAATGATGACCTTCAATCTTGGTTTGGGCCTGCTCAATCGCCCGGCTTACTAACCCGTGTTCAAGCGGCTGATCTTCCGGAAAACCAAATGTCTCCATCATATTCTTAATCCTCTCACCTCCGAAAATTCTGATTACATCGTCGTCTAAAGAAATAAAAAATTGGCTTGAACCGGGATCTCCCTGACGGCCGGAGCGACCGCGAAGCTGATTATCAATTCTCCGCGCCTCGTGCCTTTCTGTCCCAATAACATGAAGCCCGCCAAGCTCTTTTACTTTTTCCGCACTTTCCGGGCTTGGCGGATTCCCCCCTAAAAGTATATCCACGCCGCGGCCAGCCATATTAGTTGCCACGGTCACCTGCCCTAATTTTCCTGCCTGGGCATGCATCTGGCCTTCCGACTCATGATTTTTCGCATTCAAAACATTGTGAGGGATCCCCTCTCGTTTCAGCATCGCCGAAAGCAATTCGTTTTTTTCAATCGAAACTGTACCCACCAAAACCGGCTGGCCCTTAAAGTGCCTCTCTTTTATTTCTTCAACTACGGCTTTCCATTTGGCGTTAACGGTTTTATAAATCCGGTCAGTTAAATTTTCCCTGATCATCGGCTTATTAGTCGGCACTATGATAACGTCGAGATTATAAACTTTGTGAAATTCTTCACTTGAAGTTGCGGCGGTTCCGGTCATCCCGGCAAGTTTTTTGTACATTCTGAAATAATTCTGAAAAGTTATGGTTGCCAAAGTTTTTGATTCTTTCTCAATCTTGACTCCTTCCTTGGCTTCAACTGCCTGATGAAGACCTTCTGACCATCTGCGCCCGGGCATCAGACGGCCGGTAAATTCATCAACAATAATAATTTCTCCATTCTTAACGACATAATCACGGTCTTTCTTAAATAAAACATAAGCCCTTAAAGCCTGTTCAAGATGATGAACATAGCGCATTCCGGCATGATCATAAATATTCTGCAAATTAAGCATCTTTTCAACTTTATCAATCCCGGCATCAGTAATCGTCACGGCTTTTAATTTTTCGTCAACATTATAATCTTCTCCTTCTCTGAAATTCGGCACGACTCTGGCAAAGATTTTATAAAGCTCGCCGGATTCGGTATCTGGCGCAGAAATAATAAGAGGAGTCCTTGCTTCATCAATTAAAATAGAATCAACCTCATCGACGATAGCAAAGTTATGGCCTTTGGCCTGAGACATTTGTCTTAATTCATAAGCCATATTGTCTCTCAAATAATCAAAACCGAATTCATTATTGGTGCCGTAGGTAATATCAGCTTCATAAGCTTCGCGTCTCGTAACCGGTCTTAAAAATTCATGAAAAACTTTGAAAGAACCTTCAATATCTCTTAAATGATCTTTCTCAACATGTGTCGGATCGTAAATAAAACTTGAGTCATGATTGATACAGCCAACAGTCAATCCAAGGGCATTATAAATTTGTCCCATCCAAACCGTGTCGCGTCTCGATAAATAATCATTCACGGTAATAACGTGAACTCCCTGGCCGCTTAAAGCATTCAGATAAACAGCTAAAGTAGAAGTTAAAGTTTTTCCTTCGCCGGTTTTCATTTCCGCTATTTTGCCTTGATGCAAAACAATTCCACCGATTAACTGAACATTAAAATGGCGCTGATTAAGAGTACGTTTGGCTGCCTCGCGAATTGCGGCAAAAGATTCAGGCAATAGATCATCCAAAGACTCTCCTTTTTCAAAACGCTTTTTAAACTCATCTGTCTTCCCTTTTAATTCTCTATCAGAAAACCGCTCGAATCCCTTTTCAAGGCTATTTATCTTTTCAACTAACGGCTGAACCTTATTTATATAACGCTGATTCGCATCGCCGAATAATCCCGAAAAAAATGACATAAATTTATTATTTGCGTAAATACTTTTCTATTTGTTTCTGAAGCTCGTCTTTAACCTGGTTGATTGCCGTCCTTATGTCTTTATTGGTATTAGTCGCTCTCAATAATTTACCGGGCAACTTTAAATTCACTTCGGCATACCAGACTAAACCTTTATGATGATGCTTTGACGGTTTTCCTATCTCGACTCTCGCTTCAACTGTCGCTGGATCTATTTTTTTTAAAAACTTCTCCAAACCGCCGATCTTCTTCTCAATCCAAATAATCAGAGCATCATCTAATTTTATGTTTGTAGAATTTATTTTAATTTTCATAATTCCTTTATTTTAGCCCGTGTCTTTGCTCCAACATAACCAATTCGGGGAGAAATTGCATATTTTTGCTGGAACCGGATAACCGCATTTTTAGTTAAATTCCCGAAATAACCGGTTATTCTGGCTTCCGGATAAACGCCGTTTTTAATCAAGAAATTCTGAAGCGCTCTCACATCCTCGCCTTGCGAACCGATAGATAAATCACGAACTAAACCGCTGACTGTACTTTTTTGTAATTGATTAATCTGGTTTTGTAAAGCCGAAATCTGATCCAAAAGACTCTGAATCGATATTGATTTAATTGTTTGCGGCGGCGCAGGGATAATTTCCTGAAATTCAGAAGTCAATTGACCCTTAAGACTAAAAGAAGAAATCGGATCGTTTTCAGTAAAATTATTTGTCCTTGAATGATTAGCCGGAATTAGAATTATTTTATAAATGTCAGAGCCGAAGTTTTTAAAAAAATGGGTTCCGGTTTGGCCGTTAATCGAAAAAAAACCAATTTCTTTTTGGCCGTTAATTCTAAAAGCAATGTAAGGAACTCTGAACTTAGTGCCCGAATCAGCCGAAAAATCAATCTTTAAATTAAGACTGGAAGAGTTAACCGGAGTGTTGAATTCATACCAAACCGGCTGCCAGTCTTTTACCGTTTTAAAAATAGAAACAGTACTTTCTGTTCCATAAACAGCCAAACTTTGGCTTGGTGAAATTCTGAAATTTTTTAAGTGCTTGGATTTATAGGCAAATTTGGAATCAATGCCTTCATCATTTAAAATATTGGCCATTGTCCAGTTTGAAAAAACATCAGAAAACGTCTCGGTAAATCCGTTTGATAAAAAGGCTTCGTTCAAGGAATCGATCCCGATTTTGCCATTCTTCAAAGAATCAACCAATATTTTTTCTCCATAATGATCAACTAAATAATAAGAAAACAAAGTTATGGCTCCATAATCAGAAGTTTCGTTTTTCCATTCGCCTAGCGGTTCAGAGGGATTAGATTGAAAAGCAAAAACTCTTCTTCTGATATTCGAAGTATCATAATTCTCGTCATAATTAAGAAGGCGCGGAGAATACTCGGCTCTCGCTTCATTAAGCCAGACATCTTCGGTAATATCCCTTAATATGTCTTTTTGCTGTAAACCGATAAGATGTTGAAATTCATGAGCCAGAAAAATCGCTGCCCGGTCATTAAAAATAGAAATTGAATTTATAAAAACCATTTCCCTTTCATTTGATTCCGGAACCTGACTCTTTCTATAAAGGTGACTCGAATCAAAATAGCCGCCAGCCAAATCAATCAAACGGGTTATAAAAATTACTATTCTTGGATCATCGTCTACTCCCGGATTCGGCTCTGAGCCCCAAAACTGAGTTTCAATCGGATAAATTCTGGAATCAAATTCCTTAGTCAATCCATCTAATTTCTGCAAAAACAAATTTCGCTCAGATTCGGAAATTCCAATCCAATAATCATCAGAAACATACCAATAAGCTTTGTCTGAAATCTTTCTCAAAGTTCCTAAAACCTGCTTCCGGTTTGAATATTCATATTTGGAATCTACGCTAAAAATCACTGACTGGTTTAAAAAATCGGCAGAAACACTGTCAGAAAATAGAATGATAAAAATAGCAAATAGAAAACAAAAAAGAAAAAAAGAAAAAGTTTTTTTCACATTTTAAGCATACCAAATTTTATTATCTAAGAGAATCTATAAAATCCTGGGCTTCCTTGGCGAAATTCGGATCGAGTCCCGCGGCAACTTGAGCCGCCTTTATCGCCTTGTCTTTTTCGCCTATTTGCTTATAAGCCGCGGCTAACGATGCAAAATATTGAGGATTTTTAGGCTTCAAAACAGTAAGAGCCTCAAAAAGTTCGGCCAGTTTTCTAAGATCATTCAAGCTGATATAAATATCAATCATCCTCAATAAATCCGTTTCTTCATTTTTATAAGGATAGCCGGATTCCTCAATTATCTCTAAGCCTTCTAAAACCCTGCCTCCCTGAACTAAAGTAATGCCAAGATACCATTTTGAAAGCAGCACTTCAGGATTAAGGTTAACTGTTTTTTCAAACCACTTTGCGGCTTCAGAATAATTTTTTTTATTTAAATAAGCCTGGGCAATTTCGTAATGAGTTCTGACAAAAGTCGGAGATATTTCCAGCGCCTTAAGGCTATGCTCCAAAGCTAAATTATTATAAACAGAACTGGAATCGTTTTTGCCAAGCATTATGTATAGACGGCTAAGATATAAATAAGGCAGGTAATCTTGTTTTGATTCTTTGACGTTTTTTCCAATATTATCAATGGCGACTGAAAGACGAGTTTCCGTTTTTTCATCGACGCTCTGACTATTGACTCTCTCAAGAATATACTGGCCATAGCGGTGGCGGATTTCATATTTTCCAAAAGTTTCGTAGGCCATCGCCTCTTTGAATTTTTCAAAAGCCAAATCATGGTTCCCCGACCATGAAGCGACAATCGCCCTCGTGGTTGCATAGTTGGCTTTGGCCGGCGTTATTTCAAATTTGTAGATTAAAAAGATTGCCGCAATGGCTAAAACTATACCGACAAAAGTTGCTGAAAAGTTGCTATTCTTTATTTTTTTATTGATTACTATTTGAAGTTGCGACAGGCTTAAGAAATTAATGAATCCCAAAACAGTAAAAAATAACAAATAATTGGCGGCGGTATCGAAAATAAAAAAGTTATGAATCATGTAAGCGATAAGAGTTGATGTTAGCCCCAATTTAAAAACTTTATTCTCAGTGGTATCGTTCGTCTTGTTTAAAATTTTAAAAGCCCGGATGAATATCAAAATATAAGCCATGAATCCAATAAGACCCATGGTAAAAAGAACTTCCAAAAATTGATTGTGGGCCCGGTCAAAAAGCGTTTCCGAACCAATTCCTCTGAAAAATTTAGGGTTAAAATGTTTTGAAAAAGGGATATTGAACATTTCCGGCCCGGAACCAAAAACTATATTCTTTATTGAATCGTTCCAGCCGTTAAAGCCGGCTTGCCAGGCCCAGAACCGAGTTTGAACCGTAAAAGATTTGAACGAGATATCGGCATAGCGGGATAAATAATGGCTCTCTTTGACAAATTCTGTATTCCGCAAAGAATACAAAATTCCGGCGACTATTATTACTGAAATAAAAAAACCGATGGTGATTTTTTTTAATTTTGAGGAACCAAAACTGTAAGAATAAAGAAAACCAAATATAACCAACCCGATTATCAAGCCCAATACCGAACCTCTGACTCCGGTCAGTAAAACCGCAATGGCATCAAGAATAAAAACTGAACCGTAAAAAAGTTTTTCATTCTTGGAGCCGGCTGGCCTGAAATACATCATCAAAGCCAAAAAAGCATTGACTATTATATATCCGGCAAAAAGAGCCGGATTCCCGATGGTGCCAAAAATTTTATTACGACCGCCGGAACCAATCACCCATTGAAAATCTGTTTTTTGCAAAAATCCGTAAAACGCAGAGAACAAACTTACTGCCAAAGAAAACTTGATAAACAAAAGCCAATCTTCTTTTTTTCTTAAAATCGCGGCGGCGATGACAAAAAACATCCAAAAATGAATAAAACTGAACCAGCCGCCCATCCGCTCAAGAGTCCCGAAAAAACTCTGATATGTGTTAATGCTGGTGAAGGTCGTCAAGCCAAAAGCCAAAGTAAAAAAAGAAACTGCCCAAAATAAAGGAGTGCGGGGCGGAAGATGAACCCGGCCGTGTTTAATCAATAATACAATATAAAAAACAGCGATTATTTCAACTAAAGAACGGAAAATAAGCACTTTCCCGAAATGAAAAGGAGATATAAATTCGCTGAATATTATAAGCGGCACCAGAACCGAGAGATAAATTCCGTATTTTATAATTTTTTCGAGATTGACTTTAGACATTGCTTATGATATTTAATCCTTATCTATGAAGCGTTTTTTTCTCTTCTTAGGCGATATCTTAATACTCTATTCTTCTCTTTATATTACTTTATTAATTCGCTACGGAACTGATTTTAACCAGCAAATTTCCATTCACCTCATCCCCTTCTCCTTTCTTTTTATTTTCTGGATTATTATTTTCTATATCGCCGGCCTCTACGAACTTAATTTTGCTAAAAATTCTCCTGAATTTTATTCTTCTTTATATACTTCAATCGCAATATCAGCAGCGATATCGGTTCTATTCTTTTACATCATTCCAGATATCCAAATTGCCCCGCGAAGAAACCTTTTAATTTATATCGGTGTTTTCTTCGGCCTAATTTCTTTGTGGCGCTGGCTTTATAATAAAGTTTTAGGCAAAACCTTTAAAAATAATACTATAATCGTCGGCTTCAATCAACTAGCTTATGATCTGGCAAAATTCCTTAACCGAAATCCGCAGTACGGATATAGCTTAAAATATGCCCTTGATATTTCACAGCAGGCGGCGTTTTCATTTCAAAATGTTGATTTCAGACAGGTTCGGGGAGCCAAAGACATTGAAAAAATTATAGAGCACGAACATATTAACACAATCATTTTAAGTCCAGAATCGTATCGTTTGCCCGACATTATCGATGTTTTCTATAAAGCCGGCAAAAGAAATATCCAATTTGTAAATTTGGCTAGCGCTTATGAAAAAATAATAAAAAAGGTTCCTCTTGAAGCGATAAACCAGCTTTGGTTCTTGGAAAATATTTCACGCGGAGAAAAAAAACTATACGAACTTTTAAAAAACACCCTGGATATCTCTCTGGCTATAATCGGCGGAATTATTGTAATGATCTTATTCCCTTTTATCGCCTTAGCTATAAAATTTGAAAGCAAAGGACCGATATTTTACAAACAAATAAGAGTTGGCCAAGGAGGAAAAACTTTTCAAGTAATTAAATTCAGAACCATGGTTGAGAATGCGGAACAAAACGGCGCGGTCTGGGCTCAAAAAAATGATCCGAGAGTGACAAAACTAGGCAGATTTTTAAGAAAAACTAGATTAGACGAACTGCCTCAAGTCTGGAGCATTCTAAAAGGAGAAATGTCTGTTGTCGGCCCCAGAGCAGAAAGGCCGGAGTTCGTGGAAAAGTTAAAAAAAGAAATCCCTTTTTATGAAGAAAGGCTTTTAGTCAGGCCGGGACTTTCCGGCTGGGCCCAAATTAACTACGGGAAAGATTTAAACCACAATGACACTAAAGAAAAACTTCAGTACGATTTATATTATATAAAAAACAGATCGTTCACCGTTGACTTGGCAGTAATTCTAAAAACGATAAAAACGGTTTTAAGCGCAACGGGATGGTAGTTATCAACACATTTTTATTTACATCTCTCGCGGTTTTTCTAAAATTAAATCAGTACCAAACTTTGTGCGAATTTAGAAAGGAGACGAAAAAAGTAATGACCGAAAATTCTAAGGTCGCGACGAAGCCAACAATGCAAAAAGAAGTCGCCTCACCGCTCAAGCAAAAAAAGAAATTAGAAAGGTACCGTTATGTTGAGAAAGAAGAATTAGAAAGTTCTTTAATCTCCTCCTATGCACGGGGCAGAACCCGCAGCGACTCGCAAACAGAGTGAAGCGATTTCCATCAGATCACGGGACTCCAACCAAGTCCCGTTTCTTTTTATTATATTTACAAAAATGAAATTTTTCATTATTATAAGGCCGTGGCTAAAATAGCTAAAAAACTATAGATTGGTATCTAAAAACATAAATGCCTATAAACACCAAAAAACTAGTATACGGCTACCGCACTATCTTGCGAGGATTTGGAAGATATAAAAGGAGAATCATCTTACTGATAGTTCTTGGAATTTTAGCGGGATTATTTGAAGGAGTGGGAATCGGAGCGGTTATTCCGCTGTTCTCCATAATTATGAATGAGACCGGCGTTGAAGAACTGAACTTTATAACAAGAAGCGTAGATAAGGCATTTTCAATGTTCAAAATACCCCTCACTCCATTATTTTTAATTTTATTAATAATTACTCTATTTATTTTAAAAGCAATCCTCCAATTCACTGCCAGGTACATAAACGAAAAAACTATTGCCGAATTTGAAGAAAGAACAAGGAAAAAAATGTTCAAAAGATCAATGGATTCGTCCTGGCCGCATCTTTTAAATCAAAAAGGCGGGCATCTTGAAACCCTACTTATTTACGACACCGAAAGAGCGGCAGCAATTTTTAATCTTGTAGGCAATTTCATTCTTCTTTTTACGGGCTTTGCAATGTATACAGTAGTTGCGTTCGGCATTTCGGCAAACTTTACATTGCTTACCATCGGATTGGGTATAGCATTCTTCACAATTATCAGGCCGGTTTTTTATAGATTAAGAAAACTTGCAGAAAAAGTATCTATTTTTCAAAAATCAGTAAGTCATTATGTCGGGGAGTTAATTTTAGGAGCAAAGGTTATAAAAACAACAGCAATGGAAAGTATTATTTTCCAAAAAACCAATAAATACTTCGAGAATTTAAAAAAGGCAAAAGTGAAATCATCTCTCTACCGCCAATCCAGTAATGCTCTGGTTGAACCGGGAGTATTAATAATCATCACTCTGCTTTTTGCCTTTTCTTACCGTTCTCCTGAATTCAACATCGTTTCTTTCGCCGTTATTATCTATTTAATAAGAAGAATGTTCTCTTATGTTGAATCAATGCAGACATATATTCAAGCAATCAGCGAGAACACTCCTTACCTCCAAAATATTCTAATATACAACAAGGAGGCCGCAAAAAATAAAGAAGTTGACACTGGAACAGAAAAATTTTCTTTTGACCAATATCTGGAATTTAAAAATGTTTCATTTTCTTATGATCCGCGGAAAAAAATACTGCAAAATATTTCTTTTAAAATAAAGAAAGGGGAAGTGGTTGGGATTGTAGGCCCATCTGGCTCTGGCAAGACAACGATTGTTGATTTGATTTTAAGATTGTTCAACCCGCAAAAAGGCGAGATTTTAGCAGATAATAAAAATACATCTAATATCAAGCTGACTCAATGGAGAAAAAATATTAGCTATGTTCCGCAAGATACTTTCTTAATTCACGATACCATAGAAAACAATATAAAATTCTATGGCGATATTTCAATGGACGATATTATTAAAGTGTCAAAGATGGCAAATATTTATGATACCGTCCAAGAATTGCCGGACAAATTTAATACTGTAGCCGGCGAAAGAGGAATAAAGCTTTCCGGCGGACAGCGCCAGCGAATAGCCTTAGCGAGAGCACTGGCCAGAAATCCTAAAATTTTAATTCTTGACGAGGCCACCAGCGCGATTGACGCCGAATCGGAAAAATTAATCCAACAGTCAATCAAAGAACTTAAAGGCAAAATAACAATAATAATCATAGCCCACAGGCCTTCTACGATTATGAACTGCGACCGCCTGATTGTTTTAGAAAAAGGTAAAATAATGGAAAAGGAGGTCTCTGAAAAATTTATTCAAAACCAAGAATCCTACTTTCATAAAATGAATTAAATGGAATTTATATGGCTATAGAGAAACCAATAAAAATTTCTTTTGTTATTGCGGCAAGAAATGGCGAACATGATAAATCCTTTTTGACGCGCCTGCGCACGGTGCTCCGCTTACGGAGTGCTTTCGCCGCTCGACACAAGCTTCCCTGCGAATTTATTGTCGTACAATACAATCCTCCCAAGAGTCAACCTTTTTACGAAGATGTCTTGGTAGACCTCGCGACCGATGCTATGCCGATTCGCGTGATTACCGTTCCAGAATCCTTTCATACTCGTATTGCCCCCGGCAGAAAGGGACCATTTCTTGAGTACGTTGCTAAAAACATCGGTATCCGGCGAGCCCATGGTGAGTTTATTTTGGCCACTAATCTCGACATTGTTTACAGCGAAGAGATGGTCGCTCGTTTGGCCCAGCCATTCGCAAAAAACACGGTATATGAAGCGCGGTGTCATGACCTGAACATACGTGAGATCGCGGATTCCATTGACGCCGACACAGCGCTTGAGATATGCCATAACCACGTAGACCGCATCTGGACCGAACACGGTCTTCTCTATGTATCCTGGTCGCGTTGGTTGAAGCGCCTATTAAACCACCGACACCCACTCAGTTTCATACGCAATCTCACAATGTGCCCGTTGTGCAATTCCATCAAAAAATTTCTGCCAGCACAGCCGATTAAAGACGTTGCCCCAGGACATTTCACGCTCGCTCATCGTGATGCGTGGCACAAGGTGCGCGGGTATGATCAAAGGCAACTTATTGATTCCTATCTTGACTCCTACGCCATAGGTATGTTTGCTTGCCA
Source organism: Parcubacteria group bacterium RIFCSPHIGHO2_02_FULL_40_12 (assembly GCA_001824375.1). GTDB lineage: Bacteria > Patescibacteriota > Minisyncoccia > 2-02-FULL-40-12 > 2-02-FULL-40-12 > 2-02-FULL-40-12. The sequence continues at coordinate 20,586 of MHXE01000009.1, forward strand.
CGGATTCAAGCAAGTCGTATTGCCGGAACCAATATACCATATCAAACACAACATCAACCCGTTGTTACGCAAACCCATGGGTGTTGAAAAGTTCAAACAGGACATGAAAATGATGGCTGAAACGGGCATACCCTACGCGGTATACTCAAAAGATTGGGGGTTTCCCAACGAACAGTTCTCTGATATAATGCTCCGAACTAATGAAAAAAAGACCTAAAATTTTAATCTGTGGCGGGGCCGGATATATCGGCGGCTATGCTACTGATTTATTATCTGAGAAAGGTTATGAAGTTGCCGTATATGATAACCTTGTCTACGAACATAGGTACCAAAAAAAGGTTCCTTTTATTTTTGGCGATATCAGAGATAAAAAAAAACTTGAGAAATTAATAAATAAATTTGATGTTGTGATATGGTTGGCGGCGTTGGTGGGAGATCCGGCTTGTGCTCTTCAACCCTCTCTTTCAAATGAAATAAATTTCAAGGCCACGAAATGGTTCGCCGAGAACTATACAGGGAAAATAATATTTGCTTCAACCTGTTCGGTATATGGAATTAATCACGATTTAATAGACGAAACAGCAAAGCCGAATCCCCTATCAGTTTACGCAAAGACAAAACTCGAAGCGGAGAAAATTATAATTAAAAACTCAAAAAACTATTTGATATTCCGCCTGGGAACATTATTCGGGTTGGGAGACGACTATTCCAGAATCAGACTCGACTTGGTTGTAAATGTTCTTACAAAAAAAGCGGTTCTAAGAGAACCTATAATTATAAACGGCAAAGAACAATGGCGGCCGCTGCTTCATGTGAAGGATGTTGCCGAAGCGATTTCTTTTGGCATTGAAAACAATATTAGGGGTCTTTATAATTTGAGTTATAAAAATTTTAGAATTAATGATATCGGCAAGGAGATTTCCAAATTGATACCATCCCCAAAAATCAAACACGAGGATATTCCTGAAGAGGATATGCGTAATTACAAGGTTATTTCTGATAAATTCAAAAATTTAGGCTGGAAGCCTAAATATACAATCAAAGACGGCATCTTAGAAATAGCAAGGACAATAGAAGAAAAAAGAATAAAAGAACCGAACAATAATATCTATTCAAATGCAACGGCTTTACTAACGGCGATAAATGAACTCAAAAAATAATATAAAATTAATCGATGGCGGATTAGCGGTAGATGATCGAGGTACGGTCAGATTTGTCAATGATTTCGACTTTAACGGCGTAAAGAGATTCTATCAAGTTGAAAACCACCAAAAGGGTTTCATCCGCGCTTGGCACGGACATAAAAAAGAAAGTAAATATGTTTACGTATCTTCAGGCACTGCCCTAGTGGGAGTTGTTGATCTAAAAACACAGAAAATCAGAAAATTTATTCTTTCGGATAAAAAACCCCAGGTTCTTTGGATCCCACCCAATCACGCTAACGGTTTTATGAATTTAGAAGACAATACTGATGTCTTATTTTTCTCCACCTCGACGCTTAAAGAAAGCGCCGGTGATGACATTCGTTTTCCATACAACCAATGGGATATTTGGGAAATTGAACGCAGATAGAATAATTATATGAAAAAAATAGTGGTTCTTGGCAGCACCGGCATGCTTGGCAATGCAGTCGGAAAATATTTCTTATCACAGCCGGACAAATACCGAACATATTTGTCATACCGGAATAAAGATGTCTCTTACGGTAAAAACAAATTTAAATTTGACCCTTTATTCGAAGGCTTGGATAAAATTCCCAAATCCGACTTTATTATAAATTGTATTGGCATAACCAAACCGAATATTGACAAAAACAAGGCACATTCGATAATCATAAATTCTCTGTTCCCCTGGCAACTGGCAGATCATGCCCGGAAAACCAAGACCAAATTGATTCATATCACCACCGACTGCGTATTCTCGGGCAAAGACGGCAACTACCGCGAAAATTCAGAACACGACGCTCTTGATTTTTACGGCAAGTCAAAATCCCTGGGTGAACCGAATGAAGCCATGGTCTTAAGAACCAGTATCATCGGTGAAGAAATCCATAACCACGCTAATTTATTGGCCTGGGTAAAATCGATGGCCGGAAAAGATATCAACGGTTTCACTAATCATCTTTGGAACGGCATCACTACGAATCAATACGCTAAATTGTGCGGAAAAATAATCGACAGCAACATCTATGAACCTGGCATATTCCATATATTTTCAAACCGGGTCAATAAATTCAAACTTCTCCAGTTATTGGATAAAAAATTTAATCTTGGATTAAAAATCAAAAAATATAAGGCCGATGTGGCCGTAAACCGGACCTTGGCCACAACCAAAGACCTTCAATCAAAATTAGAAATCCCGACAATTGAGGAAATGATAAGAGACATCTAAATATCCTTCTTGAACCAAACCGTCCGATTTATGTAATCGGTATAACTAAGAATGACGCGAAGAACTTTTTTAGAAACATTATCGCTGGAATAGCCGTCAGGCAGAAAGAATTCACGCTCCTTCTTTCGTTTTTGCTTAACAGCCAGATCAATCGCCTGGATAACCCGCTCCGGATTTAAACCGCTCATTATTACCGAGGCCTCGTCCATGGCCTCATTACGTTCATGGGCCTCTCTTAAGTTTACGGCCGGAAAATTAAGAATTGCCGACTCTTCGCTGACGGTACCGCTGTCGGTCAAAACGCAATAGGCCTCTGTTTGGAGTTTAATATAGTCTATGAAGCCAAAGGGTTTCATAGATATTACATTTTGAGGTAATTTAATTTTAAGCTGGTCAATTTTTTTCTTGGTTCTCGGATGAACTGAAAATATAATTTTTTTATCGTATTGCTCGGCCACTGTTGTAATAATTTTAATTATTTTTGAAAAACTTTCATCGGTTGTATTTTCCTCTCGATGAACGCTTAAAACAAAATATCCGCCCGGCTTAAGGGATAATTTTTTTAAAATCCCGGATTTATCTATCTTGCCGTAATTTTTTTGAATCACCTCGAACATCGGCGTGCCGATCTTAATAATCCGGCGCAAGGGTATGCCTTCATTTATTAAATTCTGACGGCCCAAATCACTATAGACCATATTTATATCGCTGATATGGTCTATAATTCTGCGATTCACTTCCTCTGGCAAACGCTCATCATATGAACGGTTGCCCGCTTCCATATGAAAGACAGGGACTTTTCTCCTTTTAGCCGCATACGCGGTTAATTGTCCATTAACATCGCCCAGAATGAAAAAGGCGTCTGGTTTTTCTTTTTCCAGAACTTGATCTACTTTTATCAGAGCATTGGCGACAGTTTCAATAGGATTGCTTCCAACGGCTTCAAGGAAATAATCGGGCTTTCTCAGGCCTAAATCCTTAAAAAAGATCTCATTGAGCTCGTAATCATAATTCTGACCCGTATGA